>CAYYCV010000009.1:0-50384 GCA_964470405.1 uncultured Caryophanales bacterium | reverse complement strand
CGCGGAACGATTCTTCGTCCCATCGGACCGGTTTGTATGATTCTTCATACAAACTTTGCGGCTGGGATATCGAGCCGCCGCATGGTGTACGAAAAATCGCACAACATGACTTCCAGCCGGGTCATAACCAGGACTCCTTGTATGTTTTATCATATAAAAGAAAAACCTTCGCCTAAAAAAGCAAACCTTCGCCGCGTATCCTGCAAATGCGATGCCTCAACGCCCGCCCCGTCGTCTGATGACGGTAGCCGGAACATCGTCTGATGACGGCAGTCCGGGACATTGTCTGACGACGATCGCAGCCTCCCCACACTGTCATTTTTCAACTGAGCACGATTGTGCACGATTTTTTCCGAATCGAGCTGTCACACAGTGAGCTAGAGCTTACTTTTGGGACCGCCCCTTGATGGTTCAAAGGGCCAACGCATCGAAGGCGATCCAAATCGCGAAATGTTGACAATGTCCTTTGCCCGATGATATGATTTAACGAGGGAAAAGACGGATGCGGCCGGCACGAATGGACGTACCGTCCGCCAACAAGATACGAGGATTGAAGCACCCCATGCGGGTGCTTTGTTGCATCATTCTGTTCCGCAACCGCGGAAATGCTATTTCCAGAGAAGGGAAGAAAATGTTATGTCGGACTACAAATCGCAGGTCGCTCGCCTGATTGCGGAACAGACAGCCGGTCTGGACGAGGCCGCGATGATGGAATTGCTGGAATATCCGCCGAACCCGGCGATGGGGGATTTTTCCCTGCCCTGCTTCAAATTGAGCAAAACGCTCAGAAAAGCTCCGCAGCAAATCGCCGAGCAGATCCAACAAGGTCTGGAGCTCCCTCCTTTTATCGAAAAGGCGGAGGCTCTCTCCGGCTACCTTAATTTCTTTCTGGATAAAACCGTTTTGGCCCGGGAATTGCTTTATGAAATTTTGCAAGCGGGCGATACATACGGAGCGGGAAAGATCGGCGAAGGGAAGACGATCGTGATCGACTATTCTTCCCCCAACATCGCCAAGCCTTTTCACATCGGGCATCTGCGCTCCACGATGATCGGCAATGCGATTTACCGGATTCACCGCTTTCTCGGATATGAATGCGTCGGGATCAACCATCTGGGCGATTGGGGAACGCAATTCGGCAAATTGATCGTAGCCTACAAATCCTGGGGAACGGAGGCGGACGTGGAAAGCGGCGGCATCGATGAACTGCTGCGCCTGTATGTGAAATTCCATGATGAAGCGGAGGCCCGGCCGGAATTGGAGGATGAGGCCCGCGCGTGGTTTGTCCGCCTGGAGCAAGGCGACGCGGAGGCCGGCCGTCTATGGGAATGGTTCAAGCAAATCAGCCTGCAGGAGTTTAACGAAATTTATCAATTGCTCGGCGTATCATTCGATTCCTATGCCGGAGAAAGCTTTTACAACGATAAAATACAGCCGGTCGTCGATCAACTGCAAAGCAAGCGCCTGCTGGAAGAAGACGACGGAGCGAAGCTGGTCCGGCTGGATGCGTACGGGATGCCTCCGGCGCTGATTTTGAAAAAGGACGGGGCGTCCCTCTACCATACGCGGGATATCGCCGCCGCCTTGTACCGCAAGCAAACGTACCATTTCGAGCGGGCGATCTATGTGACGGGCGCGGCGCAAAACTTGCATTTTCAGCAATGGTTTAAGATCATCGAATTGTTGGGATACGAGTGGGCGAAGGATCTGGTTCACGTTCCTTTCGGACAAGTCAGCCTGGAAGGCGCCAAATTGTCCACCCGCAAAGGCAATGTGGTCATGCTTGAAGAGCTGCTGACCCAGGCGATCGAAAAGACGAAGGCGATCATCGAGCAAAAAAATCCGAATTTGCCCAACAAAGCGGAGGTGGCCCGCCAGGTCGGAGTGGGCGCGATCATCTTCAACGATCTAAGCGGAAATCGAATCAAGGATATCGTGTTTTCGTGGGAAGAGGTGCTGAATTTTGACGGCGAGACCGGCCCCTATGTCCAATACACCCACGCGCGGGCCTGCACCGTGTTGGCCAAGTCCGGACTTGCTTCCGGGGAGGAGCGGGTGAAATTCGAGCTGTCGATCTCCGCGCCGGCTTTGCTTGACAATGCGGAGGCGCAAAATGTGCTGAAGCAGTTGCTGCTGTTTCCGGAGAAAATCGAACAGGCGATGCTGAAGCTGGAGCCGTCTCTGATCAGCCGTTATCTGGTCGATCTGGCCCAAAGCTTCAACCGTTTTTATCATGAGTGCCCGATCCTGGTGGAAGAGGCCGAGCTGAGGACGGCGCGGTTGGCGTTGGTTCGCGGCGTCCAGATCACGCTTGCGAACGGTCTGAGGCTGATCGGACTGGAAGCGCCGCAGCGGATCTGACGCGCGGGCCGAACCGCGAGTAAATCGCCCCCAACCTGGAAAACCTATAAGGCAGGTTTACAATCCGGCTACGGAACAGGGGCGAAGCAGATGGCCGATCATGGAACGGACCTGTTGAAATACATCGCGGCAAAAGCGGCCGCGTTGATCGACGCGCCGCGGAAGACGGGGAGAAGGGGCGGAGGGCCTAGCAGGGAAGCGTGGCGTTCCCGCTGGTTCGGGATGGTGCCGCTCGCGCTTTCGATCTGGATGAAGTCAAGGCGCGGCAAAAAAAAGAAGAGGAAGAAAGGGCGGTCGGCGGACCTCACTGAAAAAAGTCCCCGTACATCGCCGCCAGATTGAAGGGAATGTACCGCGGCCCGTCCTGCTCCAAAGCGACGTAGGCCGTATGATCCGCCATTCGATGATAACCGGTCACCGGAAACGGAATTTGAATGGCATCGTCGAACAATCGCACAGTAAACGTCATGTTGCCGCCTTGTTTCAGGGCGGCTGTCAAGTCTTCCGGGCTTTGCAACGGAAGCGGGCGATGCCGGATCCAGTTCAGCTTCCGAAAAGGATCGAACGATGGCCGCGACCATTGTTCCGCTACTTCTCCCGGGGCTCCCGCCATCCCTTCCATGGTCGGCGCGGGAAGCTCCTTCTCCGCCCGGGCGATCATGGTCGCGGTGACAGGGTAGCCCTCTCCCGTTTTGGCGTCCAGATAAGCCTCCTCTTTCCCGCCGATGTGCCAAAAGGCGAAAAAAGGCTGCACATACATTCGTTCCGCCGATGGAAGCAGCGCGGCCATCGATCCGATCTCCACCGAATGATCGCTGAACAGCGGGTATTCGCCGCAGCCATACTCGGCCAGGCGAAATTGGCCCGCTTCATCCGCGGCGACGACAAGATAGCCCGCATCCTCGCCGCGCGCGGTGACAGTGACGATCCAACCGTGCATGCCCGGACCCAGAGGGGAGCTTGTCCACGACGCTTTTTTCCATTGCTCGAATCCGGGTTGCGACGATAGAGAGGCGATCCATCCGTTCACAAACCGTTCGAAACGGGCGGCGTCCTTTTCCCGATCGGCCGAAGGCGAAGGGGCATCCGCTTTAGCCTGAATTTTTTCCGCGGAATCCGCCCGGGTCGGCGACAAAGCGGCGGATGCGGACCAGCCGGGCCCCCAGGCCGCCGCGAAGTGCAGCCCGATAGCCGCCGCCACCACGACTTTCATCATATAAGCCAAACCTGTTCACCTGCTTTTTCTTTTCTTTTTCGATGCTTGCCTTTTCATTCTAAAGGACTCCCGTTGAAAAGTTTGTTGTTCCGTGCGGGCGAATGCGGTGATTTTTTAAGCTGTTTTTGCGGTCTGGGCGCGGGTTCCGTCAAATATTGTGAAACGACTCGCGCTCGAGATGAAATATTCCGCAGTTTATGACGGAAATTTGGATGCGCGGGCGATACTGCCATTCGATTTCCCGCCTCCGGTTCTCGTACTGCGCCTCCGCCGCCGGTCGATTTTCCTCGTCCGTCGCTTCGATGGATTCCCTGTAAAACGCTTCGACCCGTTCCAGTTCGTGCTCCATCCGCTGTCCGGCCTGCTCGGCCCAACTGTGATCGTAGGAGCCGATCCGCTTGCACAGATGGCTTTCCAGATGGGCGGCGGCCGTCTCCAGCGCGATGGATTCGCGCACGTGAACGTTGGCCGGCAGCTTGGGAACGAGGGTTTTGCGCAGGAGCCGGGAGTGGAAGGAGTCCGCGATTTCTCCGGTGGTCAGGCAAATGCCGAGCGAGTGAATTTCGTCGCGCTTCATATCGCACATCAGCTCGACCTTGAAATTAACGCCAAGCCACGGCGTATAGCCCAACCCGGGCTGCCCGGGAGACGTTTGCCGCTGCGGCGTTTCAAACAGATGAACAAAGCGGCCCTTGGCCTTGACCGCCGAGAAGATCCGGTTTAGCCGCCTGCTGCCGAACGAGGTGTCCTCCTGGAGGATGCGCCGTCCTCCCGCCGGACCGGGCATGAAGCCGAAATCGCGGTCGGCGGGATCGAAGACGAAGGTGAAGCTCATCGTCTCCGGTTCGACGCCCGTTCTTTCGACGAAGCTCCAGTAATAGGTGCGGTCGGTCAGCGCTTTGTCCGCTTCGGGCGACAGCTTGGCGGTGACGTGATCCTGGGCCTTTTCGATGATCCGGCATCGAGTCGCCTCCAGATAGCGCATGACGTAACGATGAATTTGCTCGCGGTTCATAGGCCGGTCTCCTTCCATTCTCCGCCGGTTTGTTCCGGTGCGGGAGGAATGAGGCTTTCCAGCGATTGGCCCAGGTGCTCGAAACCGCTGCGAATTTGTTCTTCGCTGTCCGACTCCAGAATAATTTTGTAAATGCTCGACTCCAGCGAAGAAGATTGAACAAACTTTTCCAAAATCACGTCCAGCCCGCCGATGACCCGCTCGAACATGTTGATTTTTTCGTGAAGCAACTGGAGGATATGCTCCTCGATGGTGCCCAGCGTGGACAAATTGTAAATTTTCACATCGTGCGTTTGTCCGAGCCGGTGCACCCGCCCGATTCGCTGCTCTACCCGCATCGGATTCCACGGCAGATCGAAATTGATCACGTGATGGCAAAATTGCAGGTTGATCCCTTCCCCGCCCGCTTCGGTCGCCACCATTACCTGGGAGCGTTGGCGGAACAGGTCCATCATCCAGTCCTTTTTCCCCCGATTCATTCCGCCCCGGTAAGGAACGGCGGTGATGTCGCGGTCCTTGAGAAATTGCAGCAAAAATTGCTGCGTCGCCTTATATTCGGTGAAAATAATCGTCTTGTCGCCGATCTGACCGATCAATTCCAGCGTTTTCTCCGCTTTCGTGTTGGATTCGATGTGGCGGATGTATTCGATCAATTCCCATATTTTTTGCCGCAGCGGCGACGATTCGTCCGTCTTTTTGAACAGATTGACCAGGGTCAGGAACACGGCGTCGCGGCTGCTGCACACTTCCCGCTGCAAGGTGACGAGCGAAAGAATGCTTCCCAGATCGCCGCCTGCGTCCTCGTATCGTTGCCTGACAAACCGGGTGACGGCCTGATAGAGGTCCTGCTCCGGCGTCGACAGGCGCAGCGGAATGTTTTTGACCATCCTTTTGGTGAATTCGATCCGGCCTTCGCCGCGGCGGTTGCGAATCATCACTTCGTTCAGCCGGCTGCGCAGCATCAGCGGGTTTTTCGGCACCCGTTTTTCTTCGACATGGTCTGCATGGAAGCGGTGCTGTCCGCCCAATTGGCCGGGTTTCAGCATCGTGATCAAATTGTACAGCTCGCTCAAATCGTTTTGAACGGGCGTCGCGGTCAGCAGCAGGCAGTATTTTTTGCGGATTTCATTGACAAATCGGTAGCTGGCCGTTTTTTTGTTTTTTAATTTGTGCGCCTCGTCGACAATCAGCATATCGTAGTCCGTGTCCAGTACGATGTCCCGGTGGGGCGGGCGTTTGGCCGTGTCCATCGAAGCGACGATCACGTCGTGGGCGTTCCACATGTACTGTTTTTTCTGGGCGGCGGCCGGAATGGCGAATTTCTGATTCAATTCCCGCACCCATTGCAGCACCAGCGAGGCCGGGACGAGAATCAGCACCTTGCGCGCCAACCCGCGGATCATATACTCTTTCAAAATCAGCCCGGCCTCTATGGTTTTGCCCAAGCCGACTTCATCCGCGAGGATGGCCCGCCCCCGCATTTCGTTCAGCACTTTTTTGGCCGTGTCCACCTGGTGGGGCAGAGGAACGAGCGAGGAAAGGTGGGGCAGGCATTGAAGCTCGTCGAAGCTGGAAATCAGCGTCGCCGCTTCCGCCTCGTAAGCAAGCTGAAACAGGCTCCAATCGTCCCAAGGCCCGTTTTTTTCCGTTCTTGCGTTCAATTCTTCAAGCCATTCCCGATCAAAATGAATGTTCAACTGGTTGTTGACCGGAAAAATGGGCTCAGCCAATCCAATTTTGCGCATGCGCATCCTCCTTTAAAGCACGTTCTATTAGTATGGTCGATTGAGGGCAAAATAATGCTTTTTCTTTTATGCTTTTCTGGTATAATGGATATGGTTAAAAAGATTAGCGAATGATGGTAGGGGGAGAGATTGCTCCGAAGCGAAGACCGCTTTCGGGAGCAACGCCGAAGGAGTAAACACGATGTGAATCTCTCAGGCAAAAGGACCTCTATCGGACGCAACTCTGGAGAGCGCTTGTCCAGACAAGCCACCCAAGGTGAAACCTGTCCGCCGGGCCGACATCCGTCATCGGATGCGCAAGCGGTTCCGTACGGCGGCAAGCAGGGTAACTCTCAGGTACAAGGACAGAGCAAAATGATGCACCGCATGCGAGCTTTCTTCGCATCGGCCGAAACCGGGCGGAACCCGCCGGTTTTTGCCGCATCCGGCATCCTTTTGTTGTGTTCTTTTTATTTTGGCGCGGGTTTGGAGAAAGTAAGAGGCAAAGAGACGAAATGGAGGAAGGAGAGCCAGATGACCCATTTGAAAAAAACAGCGCTGCATCCGGTGTACGAGAAATGGGGCGCGAAAACGATCGATTTCGGAGGCTGGGATTTGCCTGTGCAATTTTCGGGCATCCACAGCGAACACGAAGCGGTCCGCACCCGGGCCGGGTTGTTCGACGTGTCGCACATGGGCGAGTTCATCGTCAAGGGCGAGGCGGCGCTCGGGTTTTTGCAAAATATGCTGACAAATGACGTTTCCAAGCTGGAAACCGGCCAGGCTCAATATGCTTTGATGTGTTACCCCGACGGCGGAGTGGTCGACGATCTGCTCGTATACCGGCTGGGCGAGGACGAATACATGCTGGTGGTGAACGCGTCGAATATCGGCAAAGATTTCGAGTGGCTGGAGAAGCACCGGGAAGATCAGCCGGATTTGGATGATATTTCGGATGAAACCGCGCTGATCGCGCTGCAAGGGCCGTTGGCGGAGCGGATTATCCGCAAGGTGACCGACGCGCCGGTGGAGATGCTGAAGCCGTTTCATTTTTTGAACGGGGTCCCGCTGGGGGAAGGGAACGCGTTGATTTCGCGGACGGGATACACCGGGGAGGACGGGTTCGAATGCTACGTGCCCGCCGCCGACGCGGAGGCCGTCTGGGAGGCGCTGCTGGAAGCCGGTCGGGAGGACGGGCTGATCCCGGCCGGATTGGGCGCGCGGGACACGCTGCGCTTCGAGGCGAGGCTGCCGCTGTACGGCCAGGAATTGTCGCCGGGCATTACCCCGATCGAAGCGGGCTTGGGCCTATTTGTGAAAATCGACAAGGGCGATTTCATCGGCCGCGAGGCGCTGGCCGAGCAGAAGCGGGAAGGCACGAGGCGCAAGCTGGTCGGGATTGAAATGATCGACCGGGGCATTCCGCGCACGCATTATCCGGTTTTTGCCGACGGCGCGCAGATCGGCGAGGTGACGACGGGAACGCAGTCGCCGACGTACAGGACGAATGTCGGGCTGGCTTTGCTGGATCGGGCGTACAGCGATCTGGACACGGAGGTTTGGGTGGAAATCCGCGGCAAACGGCTGAAGGCCCGCGTGGTCAAAACGCCGTTTTATAAGCGGGACAACGAATCGGGCTGACGAACCGTCCGTCTGAAATTGAACTGAATTAAATGTTGGGGAGGACTTGAAAAATGCTTCAGCACCGCTATTTGCCGATGACCGATCAGGATCGGGCAGCGATGATGGAAGAGGTCGGGATTGCCGATATCGAGCAGTTGTTTGCGGATATCCCTTCCGAGGTCAGGTATAAAGGAGATTTGAATGTTTCCGCGGCGCTCAGCGAACCGGCGCTGCTTCGTTACATGCGGGGCTTGTCCGGCAAAAATGCCGATTTGGACCGCTATGTCTCTTTTCTCGGCGCGGGCATCTACGATCATTACCTGCCTGTCGTGATCAACCATATCATTTCCCGCTCGGAATTTTATACGGCCTACACTCCGTACCAACCGGAAATCAGCCAGGGGGAATTGCAGGCGATTTTCGAGTTTCAGTCCTATATTTGCGAACTGACGGGAATGAGCGTGGCGAACGCCTCGATGTACGACGGCCCGACCGCGCTGGCGGAGGCCGGCTCGCTGGCCTGCGGCGCGACGAGGCGCGACCGGATTTTGGTTTCGCGCGCGGTCCATCCGGAAGCGCGCCATATTTTGCGCACCACGGCCAAGGGATTGAATCTGGAAGTGGTGGAAATCGGCAGTCGCGACGGGGTCACCGACATGGCGGAATTGGCCGCCAACATCAATGGACACACCGCGGCGGTGCTGATGCAGTCGCCGAATTTCTTCGGCTGCATCGAGGATGTCGCCGCGGTCGAGCCGCTGATCCACGCGGTGGGCGGGCTGCTCGTGGTGAGCTGCAACCCGCTGTCGCTGGCGCTGCTTGAGCCGCCGGGGCGGCTCGGCGCCGACATCGTCGTCGGCGACGCGCAGCCGTTCGGCATTCCGGCGGCGTTCGGCGGGCCCACCTGCGGCTTCTTCGCGGTGGCGGAGAAGTGGATGCGGCGGATGCCCGGCCGCATTGTCGGCCAGACGGTCGACCGGGACGGCAAGCGCGGATTCGTGCTGACGCTGCAGGCGCGCGAGCAGCACATTCGCCGCGAGAAGGCGACCTCGAACATCTGCTCGAACCAGGCGCTGCTGGCGCTGTGCGCTTCCGTTTATTTATCGGTGATGGGAAAGCGGGGCATTGTGGAGGTGGCGGGGCAAAATGTGCAAAAAGCGCATTATGCGGCCGATCTGGTTCGCCGCAGCCCGGCGTTGGATATCGCTTTTGCGTCGCCGTTTTTCAACGAGTTTGCGGTCCGGCTGCCGGAGACCGCGGATATTGCGGCAATCAACCGCAAGCTGTTGAGCCGCGGCATCGTCGGCGGGTTCGATCTGGGGCGGGATTACCCCGAGTACAAAGGACACATGCTGGCGGCGGTCACGGAACAAAGGACCCGCGAGGAAATGGACGATTTCGTCAAGGAATTGGAGGGGGCGCTATGAATTCGAACGAAAGCCTGCAAACGGAAGAGCGCATGGATCAACGGCAGATTGACCCGGCCTCGCAGGCGAAGCGGGAAGATCAGGCCTTGATTTTTGAATTGAGCCGCCCGGGCCGAATCGCCTATTCTTTGAACGAGTGCGATGTGCCGCAGCGGGAGATCGGCGATTTGATCCCCGGCAAGCTGCTGCGTCAAACGCCGGCGGAGCTTCCGGAATTGTACGAGGTGGATGTCATTCGCCACTATACGGCTTTATCGCGGCGCAATTTCGGAGTCGATAACGGATTTTATCCGCTCGGTTCCTGCACGATGAAATACAATCCGAAAATCAATGAAGATGTGGCCCGCTTGCCCGGGTTTGCGCGAATTCATCCATACCAGTCGGAGGAGTCGATTCAGGGCGCGCTGGAGGTGCTCTATTCGCTGCAGCGCGATTTGCGGGAGATCACCGGCATGGATCAGGTGACGCTGCAGCCGGCGGCCGGCGCGCATGGCGAATGGACCGGCTTGATGATGATCAAGGCGTATCATGAGAGCCGCGGGGAAGGGCGGCGGAATAAAGTGATCGTGCCCGATTCGTCGCACGGCACCAATCCGGCCAGCGTCTCCGCCGCGGGTTACGAGGCGATCACGATCCGTTCGAACGATCAGGGATTGGTCGATCTGGAGGCGCTGCGAGCGGCGGTAGGGCCGGACACGGCGGCCTTGATGCTGACCAACCCGAACACGCTGGGGCTGTTTGAGGAGCAGATTGTCGATATCGCCGAGATGGTGCATGAAGCGGGGGGGCTGCTCTATTACGACGGAGCCAACGCGAACGCAATCCTCGGCATCACCCGGCCGGGCGATATGGGATTCGATGTCGTTCACCTGAACCTGCATAAAACGTTCAGCACGCCGCACGGCGGCGGCGGACCGGGCGCGGGCCCGGTCGGCGTGAAGGCGAAGCTGGCTCCCTTTTTGCCGAAGCCGGTGGTGGTCCGCAGAGAAGACGGCAGCTACGCCTTCGACTATGATTTTCCCCAATCGATCGGGCGGGTCAAGAGCTTTTACGGCAACTTCGGCATTCTGGTGCGGGCGTACACGTATATTCGCACCCTTGGACCGGAAGGTTTGCGCCAGGTTTCGCAAAATGCCGTGCTGAACGCCAACTACATGATGCGCAAGCTGGCGACGGCCTATGATCTTCCGTTTGACCGCCATTGCAAGCATGAGTTTGTGCTTTCCGGCAAGCGCCAGAAAAAGCGGGGGGTCCGCACGCTGGATATCGCCAAACGTCTGCTGGACTTCGGATTTCACCCGCCGACCATCTATTTTCCGCTGATTGTGGAGGAATGCCTGATGATCGAGCCGACGGAGACGGAAAGCAAGCAAACGCTGGACGCGTTCATCGAGACGATGATTCGGATCGCGAAAGAGGCGGAGGAAACCCCCGAACTGGTGCAGCACGCGCCGTATTCCACCGTGGTGAAGCGCATGGACGAAACGCAGGCGGCCCGCAAGCCGGTGCTGAATTGCAGTTGCGGTTGACCGAGTTTTGCGGATCGGCAAGTGCGTTTGGCGTGAGCATTTCGACGGCGCAGGCCGTGCGGATGGCGTAGGCAGTATAGGCGGTATAGGTAGATGGTATGGGCAACATAGGTGATGCAGCGTGGTATAGACGGTATCGGTTGCATATACGGCTTCAATGGCATGGATAATGACATAAAGGAAGGATGGCGCGGCGACGGCAAATGGTGGTATGATGGAAAAAAAGGAACAACGGTGATCGCCTTGTCGTGAATGACAAGCGGGGATAGGTAGGGACAGGGCGCTCTTCAAAGCGGAGGTGGCAAGCTTTGAAACAGAAAAACCGTTTCAACTGGTTCGGATTTCCCTTTGGCCGAAAGCTGCGAAAGCTTCACAGGTGGAACGCCTGGATTGTGCTGATTCTGGCGCTTTCCGGCGTTCTGCTGTTCGTGCCCGCGTTCCGCAGTCATTTTCCGCACGCTCGGGTATGGACGAAGGATGTGCATCTCATTGTCGGCGTGATCTCTATCGTCGTGGTTATGCTGTATTTGCCGATGATTCGCAGGCATTTGAAGCAGATCAAACGCAAGCCGGTGCAGCAATGGAATCTTCGGTTTGTCCTGTTGATTTTGACGGGCTGGATCGTCTCCGGCGTGATTTTGTGGCAGTTCCGGCGTCTGCCCCATGCATGGAGCAACGCGGCGTTGATCGTGCATGATCTGTTTACCTGGGTGGGGGTGCCTTATGCCATTTATCATTCGCTGACGCGGATGAGGTGGCTGAAACGGATCGACTTCAAACCGGCGGTGCCGGTGGACGGGGAGAAGGCGGCGGAACGTCTGTCCGACCGGCAAAGCCGGCGGGAGCCGGAGGGGTTCCCGAACCTGAAGCTTCCGGGGATTTCGGAGAACTTGAAGGTTCCGGGGAGCCCCGAGCTTCCAGGGAGCCTGGGGATTTCGGAGAATCCGGAGATTTCAGGGAGCCTGGGAATTTCGGAAAATCTAGAGCTTCCAGGGAGTCTGGGGATTTCGGGGAACCCAGAGATTCCAGAGAGTCTGGAGATTCCGGAGATTCCGGGGAACCCGGAGCTTTCGAAGCCTTTGGAGAGCTCGAAAATGCCGGGAAGCCCGGAGAACCCGAAAAAGCCTGTGCTTGTTCCAAGGTCGATCCCATCCTTCATCTCGAGGCGCAGCTTTATCCGTTGGGTGATCGGACTGGCTCTGGCTGTGTCGATCGGCCCTTCGTTTGTCAAATGGCTGAAATTTTCATTTGACAGCGGCAGCGGACCTGTCTCCGAATGGACAGCCGCGCCGGAGGATTTATCGGTTCCGAGCGATGCCAGCCAGATGGTTCCCCCGCCTGAACCGCTCCCGGATTCGGCTGTGCCGGTCGGTGGCGGCGCCAAGGGGAATTTCCGGATCTACACGATAACGGAAATGCCTTCATCCAACGCGGCAACCTGGAATTTTACCGTGGCGGGTTTGGTGGGGAATCCGTTGAGTTACAATTGGGAGCAATTCATGAAACTGCCGCGGACGGTTCAGGTCAGCGACTTCCATTGTGTCACCGGCTGGTCCGTTTACAACTGCACATGGGAAGGCATTCCTCTGAAGCAAATGCTCGATTTGGCGCAGGTGCAATCGGACGCCCGGTTTGTCAAGTTTTATTCAGGCGATGGGGTGTACACGGACACGTTGTCGATGGAACAGGCACGGATGGATGATGTGATGGTCGTGTGCCTGCTGGATGGAAAGCCGCTCCCCAAAAAATTGGGCGGGCCGGTGCGGTTAATCGTGCCGAAAATGTATACGTATAAATCGGTGAAATGGTTGGAGGCCATTGAGTTGATCGATCGGGACCAAATCGGGTATTGGGAGCGGTATGGGTACGATCGCGACGCCTGGATTGCCGGCAGTTAACGACCGGAGATGGGAATTAGATGGGAATTTTGAAATTGAATTGGGATTCAATAGTAAGAAATTGTAAAATAAAGCTTGGAATCCGAAGTTTTGCAGCAGGAGGAATGAAAAGTTTGGACAGCATTGCGAACGAATGGCGTTTTATCGATACGGGCGCTTCCTCTCCCGGTGTGAATATGGCTGTGGATGAAGCGATTATGACGGCGCACAGCGAAGGGAAAGTACCGCCGACGGTGCGTTTTTTTCATTGGCAGCCGGCTTCCCTCTCTATCGGGTATTTTCAAAAAGCAGAAGAGGAGGTCGATTTCGCCGCATTGCGTGAGCGTGGTATCGGCTTTGTCCGCCGGCCGACCGGAGGGAGGGCCGTTCTGCATGATCAGGAGCTGACTTACAGCATGATCGTTAGCGAGGACTATGCCGGCATGCCCAAAACGGTCACCGAGGCGTACAGAGTGTTGAGCGAAGGTCTGCTTCAAGGCTTTCTCCGCCTTGGGCTGGATGCACGGATGGTCAATCTCGCCGAGGAGGAAGAAAAAGCAAAATATGCCGCGGCCGCGGGCTCGGCGGCTTGCTTCGATTCCCCGTCCTGGTATGAATTGGTCGTGGAAGGACGCAAAGTGGCAGGCAGCGCGCAAACCCGGCAGAAAGGCGTTATTCTGCAGCATGGCTCTATTTTGCTGGAGTTGGATATCGACCTGCTGTTTTCGCTGCTGCGTTTTCCCAGTGAGCGAATACGACAGCGATGGAAAAGCAGCTTTTCGCAGAAAGCGGTGGCGATCAACGATATATGCAGGGCGACGGGAAGGGAACCGATCGGCATGGCCCGGGTGGCGGAGGCTTTTCGGGAAGGCATAGCGGCGGGTCTGAACATTCGCCTGAAGCCGGCTGGACTGACCGAATATGAGCAGGATCTGGCCCGGCGTCTGGCGTCGGAGAAATACGAGGATCAGCGGTGGAACCTTCGTAGATAGCGGTGGAACCTTTGTAGATAGTGGTGGAACCTTTGTAGATAGTAGCTGCGGCGGGTTAAATCCGAGGTTGCTTGCTTTGGGATATCAGGTTTCTGTAAAGTTTTAAGGTTTAGAGTTTAATTGGAGGGTCAAGGTTGGAAATGCATGCGAGCCAAAATAAGTACATTTTGTGTACCTATTCGGCTCATTTTTTAAGGGATAAGTTCAAATAGCGGATTTTTTTGTATTTATTTTGATCATATCTCTTTGTTTTAGCTTAAATCGCTTGAAATAAGTACATTTAATGTATCTATTTTTAAAAAAGTGTCTTTCAAGCCCGAAATAGATACATTAAATGTATCTATTCTGAAGTAGTCTGCTGTCGAAGTGCTTTGCCGCCGAAATGGACTACTTTCGATGCTCGGTGCCAAAATGTCTGCTTTCGAAATGCTCCGTTGTCGAAATGCTTCGCTTTCGAAAGCATCCGCTGTGAAATTCTCCCTTGCGGAATGCGCTGTCGGCGGGCTACGCCGTAATGGCTTGCTTGAAGGCCCGCTGGAGCAACGCGGCCAACTTCCCCGGCCGCCCGTCTCCGGCCGCCCGTCCCCGACCGGCCGGAATGCGCTGTCGGCGGACTACGCCGTAATGGCTTGCTTAAAAGCGCGCTGAAGCGTCGCGGCCAGCTTCCCCGGCCGCCCGTCTCCGACCGGCCGGTCGTCGATCGCGATCACCGGCGTGACCTCCACGGTGGTCCCCGTCACCATCACCTCGTCCGCCTCCATGTAGTCGTCGACGGTCCGCGCTTCCTCCCGCACGGGAATGCCGAGCGAAGCGGCGAGCTTGAGCGTGACGGCGCGGGTGACGCCGTGCAGAATCAAATGATTCGCGGGGTGGGTATAGAGGATGCCGTTTTTGACCATCATGACATTGGACGCGCTGCATTCGGTGACCACCCCGTCCCGGTGCAGGATCGCTTCGCCGGCTCCGGCCTCGGCGGCTTCCTGCTTGCACAGCACGTTGGGCAGCAGGTTCAGGGTTTTGATGTCGCATCGCAGCCAGCGAATGTCCGGCCGGACGATCACGCGCATGCCTTGGCCGCTCACGGAAGCGACGGGCTGAATGTCCCTGGTGTAGGACAGCAGAACCGATTCGGCCCGCTCCGGAAACACGTGATTTCGCGGGGCGATGCCGCGGGTGATTTGCATATACACGGTCCCCTCGGCAACGTGGTTGAGAGCCACTAATTTTTCCAACCTTTGTCCGATTTCGGGGATCGGGCACGGAAGCGCGAGCCGAACCTCCGCCGCACTGCGGGCCAATCGCGCCAGGTGCGCCTCTTTTTCGAAAATCCTCCCCCGATATACGCGGAATACTTCATATACGCCATCCCCGAAATAATACCCGCGGTCATTGTGGGAAATGTTCACCTGCGCTGCGGGCAAAAATTGATCTCCATACAAAATCATCATCCGCACCTCGTTTTTCGATGGACTGGAAACGCGCCTTTTGATGGACTGGAAACGCGCTTTTCAATGGACTGGAAACGCGCTTTTCGACGGCTTCATTCGACAGGGCGAAACAGCGCTCCCCTTTAACTTAGCAGAAAAACAAGCCGTAAACAACAGCGGCGAACCAGGCCGGATTTTCCCGAATCATGGAGATTGCAGCTATATTGAAAAAGAGAGAATCCTAGAGAAAACAACAGAAAACAGGCCGAATTTCCCCGAAAATCTTAAATTTTCGCTCCTTAAACATTAGAAACACAAGATATAGTGTTGTATAATTTAATTTGCACACAATATGTAGTACAATGTACATATGGACGCGGATGACCGTTTTTCACGTTGTTTCGAAGTTTTGGGAAATGCCCTTTTTGCCGGTATACGTTATTTTCGTGAGAACAAGGCATCCTGTGGCCGTCATTTGAAGAACGGACGCAGAATCGTTTTTTTGCGTGTTTTTGATGTGGTTTGTGCGGTGTTTTGTCGTTCTTTGCCAATCAGCTTATTATGTTTTTAGGAGGTTGTTGCTTTGGAAGCAGTGGAGAAGAAACGTCTTGAGGGCTTGAGCGAAAAAATATTTTTGGATCGTTACGCGCGGAAAAATCCCGATACCAGCTACACCAAAGTCGGCGATGTCGTGTTGGCTTTGACCAAGGACGATCCCAAGTTTCCGACCAAGGAAGTCGGCGAGGTGATCAGCCGCGAGGGCAGAAAAGTGAAAATCAAGCTGCGCAGCGGGAATGTGGTCGATTCCGAAGTCGATAAATTGACGCTGACCCTGGAAAAGACGCCCGAGGAAATGTGGGATCGATTGGCCAAGGCGATGGCTTCCGTTGAAACGACGCCGGAGAAGCGGCAGGAATGGGGAGAAAGGTTCCGCTATATTCTCGATGATTGGAAACTGGTTCCGGGCGGCCGAATTGCGGCCGGTGCCGGTGCCAGCGACGAACTGACGCTGTTTAATTGCTACGTCATTCCTTCGCCTCACGACAGCAGGGGCGGCATCATGAGCACGCTCTCGGAAATGACCGAAATCATGTCCCGCGGCGGCGGGGTCGGCATCAATCTTTCCTCTCTTCGCCCGCGGCGCGCCGTGGTGCAAGGCGTCAACGGCTCTTCCAGCGGCGCCGTATCCTGGGGCGGCCTGTTCAGCTACACGACCGGACTGATCGAGCAGGGCGGCAGCCGCCGCGGCGCGTTGATGTTGATGATCAACGACTGGCATCCCGATCTGCTGGATTTCATCACCGTGAAATCCAAGATGGGGCTGGTCACGAACGCCAACCTTTCCGTGTGCGTCAGCAATGGCTTTATGGAGGCGGTCAAGAAGGATCTGGATTGGGAGTTGGTGTTTCCGGACACCACCGACCCGGATTACAACGAATTGTGGGGCGGCAACCTGCCCCAATGGAAAGAGCTGGGCAAGAAGGTCAAGCTTTTCCGCACCGTGCGCGCCCGCGACATATGGCACACGATCATCGAATCGGCCTGGAAGTCGGCCGAGCCGGGCGTTGTGTTCACCGAATACTATAATCAAATGTCGAACAGTTGGTATTTCAATCCGATCATTTGCACGAATCCGTGCGGCGAGCAAGGACTGCCGGCTTGGGGCGTGTGCAATTTGTCCGCCGTCAACCTGTCCAAATTTTACGATGAGCAGAAGCACGATGTCGCCTGGGAAGAATTGGGTAAAGTCGTTCGCTACTCCACTCGTTTTCTCGATAATGTGATTGACAAGACGCCGTATCACTTCAGGGAAAATGAACTCAATCAGAAAAATGAACGCCGCGTCGGGCTGGGTACGATGGGATTGGCCGAGCTGTTGATCAAGCTGAAAATTCGTTACGGCAGCCCGGAATCGCTTCAGTTTTTGGATAAGCTGTACGGTTTTATGGCCAGGGAGGCGTACCTCGCTTCTTCGGAAATTGCCGGGGAGAAGGGATCGTTCCGCAAATACGACGAGCAGAAATTTCTCCAGAGCGGCTTTATGAAGCACATGGTCAGCGAATATCCCGAGGTTGGCGCTTCGATCAAGCGGCATGGCATGCGCAATGTGACCGTGATCACGCAGGCTCCCACCGGAAGCACGGGAACGATGGTGGATACGTCGACGGGGATCGAGCCTTATTTCGCCTTTGAATATTACCGTCAAAGCCGTCTGGGGCTGGATAAGCAATACGTGCCGATCGCCCAGAGATGGAAGGACGAAAACCCCGGCAAGGAACTGCCGGAATATTTCGTCACGTCGGCCAACCTGTCCGCGCAGGATCACATTCGCGTTCAGGCGGCGATTCAAAAATGGGTGGACAGCTCGATATCCAAAACGGCGAACTGCCCCGCCGATTTCACGGTGGAACAGACGGAGGAACTGTACGAATTGGCTTTCGATCTGGGCTGCAAAGGCGTGACCATTTACCGCGACGGCAGCCGTGACGTGCAGGTGCTGTCCCACGACAAGAAGGAAGAAAAGGCGGAACCCGCCAAAGCTCCGGCGGATGAAGCCAAGGCTTCGGCCCCGGCGCAGGACGCGACGGCAGCCGCGTCGGCACAGCCTGCGACGCAGCCTGCGTCGGCGCAACCCGCAGCGGCGCAGCCTGCAGCGGCACAGCCCGCAGCGGTTCAGCCTGCGGCAGCACAGCCCGCAGCGGCACAGCCTGCGGCAGCACAGCCCGCGGCGGAAGCCGCGGAAACTCCGCATGACGCGGAGGCGGAGAAAGCGGCGGTTTCCGATTCGCTCGGCGTCGATCTGTTCGCCCAAGCGGAGAAGCAGGAGTCGGAAATCGTTGACAAGCAGTACCGCAAGCGGCCGCAAGTGCTGCGCGGATCGACCTATAAATTCAATACGCCGTTCGGCATGGCCTACATTACAATCAATGACATGAACGGCTCGCCGAGCGAGATTTTCCTGAACGTGGGCAAAGCCGGATCCGACGTGTTCGCGATGTCCGAAGCGCTCGGGCGCGTCTGCTCCTTGTTTCTGCGCTATGGCGATCACGGCAACAAGGTGAACCTGCTGATCAAGCACCTCAAAGGCATCGGCGGCTCGGGCGCGATCGGCTTCGGCCCCAACCGCGTCGAATCGATTGCCGATGCGGTGGCCAAGGCGCTGGAAAACCACGCCGGGCTCGAAGCCGATGCGGAACCGTCCAGCGCAGATGCCGGCGCGCCTTCGGCGCCGGCGCAGCAGCCGGACGTTCAGAGCGGCGGAATCGGCGAGACGGTGATCAGGGCCGCCTCCAACTCCACCGATCTGTGCCCTTCCTGCGGGGCGGCCGCGCTGATCAACATCGAAGGCTGCAAAAACTGCACCAACTGCGGATACAGCAAGTGCAGCTAGAAGTGCGGCGGTAGCCGCCATGACCCGACGGCGTTCACCGTGACCCGGCGACCCGGCGGCGCGTCTGCCATCAACGAGAATATATTCGGCCTGTGAGTCTGTATGCTCCGCAACGGAGCTGCGATCCACAGGCCTTTGCTTTTATGGCGGGGCTTGCTCTGAGGACGGCCCCTTGCCCGATGTGGCGGAAAACCGCAAACGCATGGAAATTTCGAACCTTTTCAAGAAGAGGCGACGATTTTTTTGCTGGCCATACCCTCTAAAATGGGAAGTATAACGTCATCCATATAGGGGGGAAAGTCAATGAATGGGTTGTCCGGCACCGAAGAACGCGCCGCGGTCTTGCCGCAAAAGCGGATAGGGACCCATCGGCAGCGGAGAAAAGAATATATCGCGGGGTATTTATTCATCCTGCCCATGGTGCTGGGATACGCCGTCTTTTTGCTGGGGCCGATTGTTTCCGCTTTCATAATGAGCTTTACAAACTGGTCGCTGACCCAAAGTCCCGGTTGGATTGGCTGGGGCAATTATCGGCATGCGGTGATGGAAGATCCGGTGTTTATCAAAACGGCGGCCAACAGCCTGCTGTTTGCGGCGAGCTACATCCCGCTTAATATCGCGCTTACGTTGGCTCTGGCGCTGCTGCTGAAGGAGCGGATATGGGGAATCGGTTTTTTTCGCACGGCCATTTTCACGCCGGTGGTCACATCGATCGTCGCCTGGTCCGTCATATGGAAATACCTGCTTCAAACCGATAACGGGTTCATCAACGTCGTTCTGAAATATATCGGGGTGGAAGGGCCGGCCTGGCTGTACAGCATCGAATTGGCGATGCCGGTCATTATTGCGGTGACCTTGCTGAAAGGACTGGGCATCAATATGATCATTTTTTTGGCGGCGTTGAACGATGTGCCCCGAATGTATTACGAAGCGGCCAAAATCGACGGAGCTTCCAAATTCAAATCGTTTCTCCATGTCACGATCCCGCTGATTTCCCCGTCCATCTTTATGGTCCTGATCATCACGATGATCGGCTCGTTAAAGGTGTTTGGACAAATCTATGTGCTCACTGGCGGCGGGCCGGCGGAAAGCACGTACGTCTTTGTCTACTATATTTATTAACAAGCTTTTAAAATCTATGAATTCGGGTATGCTTCCGCGATTGCGTTCATGCTGTTTGTGATTATTTTGCTGCTGACTTTGATCCAATGGACGGCAAGAAAGAGGTGGATTCACCATGAGGAATAGTGGAAAGCCGGCCCGTTATCTGCTGCTCATCGCTGTGTCGGTGGTGATGCTGTTTCCGTATGTATGGATGATTCTGACTTCGCTAAAAGACTATGCCAATATTTTTCTCTACCCGCCGCAGTGGTGGCCGCAGCCGATCGCATGGGACAACTATGTCGAATTGTTTGCCAAACGGCCGTTCCATTTGTACTTGTACAACAGCATTTACATTGGGATCGTCGCAACGATCGGGACCTGTTTATTTGCCGCCATGGCGGGGTACGCCTTTGCCAGACTGCAATTTCCGTTTAAAAATGTTATTTTCCTGATCTTGCTCAGCAGCATGATGATTCCGACGGAAGCGACGACGATCCCGCTGTTCATCTGGATGTCCAAACTGGGGTTGGTCGATACGCATTTTCCGCTTATTTTTCCGCAAATGCTTGGGGCGGGCGGCATGTTCGGGGTATTTCTGATGCGGCAGTTTTTTATTACGGTTCCCAAGGATTTGATGGAAGCGGCCAAAATCGACGGTTGCGGTTATTGGCGCATATTTTACGCGGTCATGATGCCGCTGGCTTTTCCGATGCTGTCCACCTTGTCTGTGATCACTTTTCTCCATAGTTGGAATGAGTTTTTTGAGCCGCTGGTTTATCTCAATTCGAGCCGTCTGTTCACCGTGCCGTTAGCGTTGTCTCTCTTTACGACGGAAGCGGGGACGGAGTGGCATCTGATCATGGCGGCCTCGGTCGTCGCCACCTTCCCGCTGTTGGCGGTATTTTTTGCCGCTCAGCGCAAGTTTATAGAAGGCGTTGCCATGACGGGCATCAAATAAAACCAAAGGGGGGCTTGCGTGTCGCGGCGCTCCCTTCGTTTGCCTTAAAGGGATTTAGTCGGTTTTTGTCGAAATATATTGTAAAACTGACCCGGCCGGGAGGGTGAACTTCTTGCTGATTTTGGCTCATTTTTTTACGCTGCGCATCAAATTTCTGATCCTGTTCATGCTTTTGATCACCGTGCCTTTTTTATTGGGAGGTTTTTTTATTTATAAAAAATACGTCAACTCGGTGGAGAAAAACATTCATCTCGCGGCGAATCAGGTGATGGAGCAAATCATGCTCAGCTTGGACACGCGCATCAAGGAACTGGACAAGATCACAGCCGTGCCGCTTTACGAGCTGTCCGTGCTGGACGTGCTCCGAAGCCACAACAAGGCCTATCAGCAGTTTCATTTCAACCCCGCGCTGGAGGTGTTAAGCGTGAATCTTTTGATGTCTTCCCTGACGGCGGAAAGCTCGGACATCCGGGAGATGTCGCTGTATGCCAATGACGGAAGCATCTACAGCAGCTTCGAGAGCAGTCTGCCCCATTGGGGGCAAGCCAACCGCCCGTGGATGGACCGGGCGATCCGGGCTGAAGGGCGCATCACCATCTTTCCCCCGCTGCCTGCGGAGCATCCCGGAATCGGCGGCAATCCGATTGCCTTCTCGGTCAGCCGCGCCATCCGGGAACCGGGGACGAACCAACCGCTGGGATTTGCCAGGCTGGACATGACCACCCAATTTTTTGAAAGCATCCTTTCCAAAGACGGGTTCAGTCCCAACAGCAGGATTTATATATCGCAACAAGACGGCGTCATCCTGTATCCCTCCGACCATCAGGCGGCTCTCGTCAGGGAGGAGGATGTCATTCGCGAGTTGGATGAAGCGGCTTACATCCCCATCGAGAAAATATCCGAATACTCCGGGCTGCGTATAAAGGCGCTCATTTCTTTGAACGATTTGCGGCAAGACGTGAACGAGATGATCCATTTCACCTGGATCGCAAGCTCCGTCGCCTTGCTTCTCGCCTATGTGGCGGCGGTGTATTTCTCGGGCAAGCTCGTCGGTCCGATCAGGCATCTGCACAGCAAAATGAAGTTGATTCAGCAAGGAAGACTGCAGGAGCGGGCCCACATTCATTCAAAGGACGAACTGGGCGATTTGGCCGAAGGGTTTAACCGCATGGTGATGCACATTGAACATCTGATCAAGAACGAATACGAGTCGAGGATCCGCGAGAAAGAGGCGGAGTTTTCCGCGCTGCAGCATCAAATCAACCCTCATTTCATCTATAACACGCTTGAATTGATCAACATGCTGGCTTATGAGGAGAAGCACCAGGAATCGAGCCGGGTGGTCACCAATCTCGGCAGGCTGCTCCGCTATACGGTGGAGCGACAGAACAAGCCGGTGTTGCTGAAGGAAGAAATGAAATTTATTCAGGCCTACCTGGATATTCAGCGGTACCGGTTTGACAAGGAACTGGTCGTGGATTTCAGCGTCGATCCGTCGCTATTGCAGCAGGTGTATCTTCCCAAGCTGACCCTGCAGCCGATCGTCGAGAATGCGATTGAACACGGGCTGTCGGAAGGCAGAGGGACGATTCGCATCGCGGTGTCCCAGGCGGGGGACCGCTGCGTGGTCGCGATCGAGGATAACGGGGCGGGGATCGGAGAACGGCAGCTCGCCGCTTTGCTGGATCAACTGCGGGACTCGAGCGCGGATGCCGATCCGGCCAACAGCGAGTTGTTTGGCGCGAGGCGCAGAGGGTTTGCGCTTCGAAACGTGCATCGACGCGTTGAGTTGCTGTACGGGGTGGGATACGGGCTCTTGATCGAATCCGCCGTTGGTCGGGGCAGCCGCTTCTCCGTGGTGCTGCCTGTGGCGCGCCGAACGGAGGTTCATAGCGAAGAACGGGGGGATGGCGATGGAGATGTTTAAGGTGATATTGGTCGAGAACGAAGGATTCATCCGCAATGGGCTGAAAAAAATGATCGAGGGGCTGGTATCGGGCTATAGGGTGGTCGCTGAAGCCAAGGATGGGGAGGAAGCCGAACGGATGCTTCAGAAGGAAGATCCCGATCTGATGGTGACCGATATCCGGATGCCCCGCATGGATGGCCTAAGCCTGATTCAAAAGGTCAAGGAGCAGGGCCGTACCTTCCCCATCGTGATCATCAGCGGCCATGGAGAGTTCGAATACGCGAAGCGGGCGCTTCACTACCAGGTGGCCGACTTCTTGCTCAAGCCGATCGACCGAATTGAACTGGCCAAGCTGCTGGAGAAGCTGAAGCTGGAAATTGCGGAAGGGAAGAGAAAGGAACTCCCCGAGGGGGAGGGAAGGGAAGATGCCGCCGAATCCGGAACGGAAATGAATGACAAGCTGAAGCTGATTCGCCAGGTCAAGGAAATCGTCAATGACAACCTCGGCGGGAATTTGACGCTGCAGCATGTGGCCGAGCGGGTGTACCTGCACTATAAATATTTGTCCGTTCTGTTTAAGTCGGAAACGGGGGAAAATTTCAGCGATTATGTGCAGAGGTTGCGCCTTCATAAAGCGAAGAACCTGCTTTTGGAAACCAACCTGAAGATTTACGAGATTGCGGAGATATGCGGATTTTGCAGCCAGAAGCATTTTATGAGCGTGTTCAAACAAGCGACGGGGATGACGACCCGCGAATTCAAAAATCGTTGAGACATGGAAATCGCATACCTTTTCTTGACTGGGAGACGTTTTTTGCCGGCGGCGCGGCCGCTATAATAATCCATGAAAGCGCTATTCATTTCAAAGAAAAGGGGTAAGAGTATGAGCAAAAAGTTCATCGTCTTCACCGTCATCATCGCCATGATGCTTGTGGCTGCGGCATGCGGGGGCGGCGCGGCCAGGCCGGCGCAGGATGGGCAGACGCCCGAGACGCCGAAGACCGCCAACCTGACATTCACGCTATGGGGCAGCGATGTGTACAAGGCCATGTTCGAGGATTTTGCCAAGCAATACATGGATTTGCATCCGAACGTGAAAATCGAGATCATGCTGATTCCTTTCACGGAATACCAGCAGAAGCTTTCGATTATGAGCGCCTCCGGCGAAATGCCCGATCTGGGCTGGCTGGCGGAGCGGATGGTGCCGCAGTTTATCGAATCGAACCAGGTGCTGGATATCCAAGACGCGGTTGTGAACGACAAGGAATACGATTATGACGACATCTTGCCGGCGACGCTGGAGCAGTTCCAGAAAGACGGCAAGCTTTACGGAATTCCGTTTTCCTCGCAGCCCGGCGTGCTCTATGTCAATAACACGTTGTTCAGGGAGAAAGGGCTCAAAACCCCGATGGAACTGGTGAAAGAGGGGAATTGGACGTGGGATGAGCTGATCAAGGCGGGCCAGGCCATTTCCGACCCCGACAAGGGGATATACGGCATCAAGCTGCCGCGGGATTGGAAAATATGGGCCGATACGTCGCTCGATCTGATCTGGGCTTACGGCGGCGACGTGATGAGCGCGGACGGAAAGTTCATTATGAACAGCCCGGAGACGGAAAAGGCGTTGCAAATTTATTCCGATATGATGTTCAAATATAAAATTCATCCGAAGCCGGGCGATCAAACCTCGTTCGAATCGGGCAAGCTTGCGCTTTATCGGGATAACTACGGCTATCAAACGAAGGTGCGCCCGGTGAAAGACCTGGATTGGGATATCGCCCCATTGCCGCGAGGAACCCAGGATGGGCCTTATTTCAGGGGGCAGTCCGGAATGGCCGTCTTCGCCAAGACGAAATACCCGCAGGAAGCCACCGATTTTCTGAAATTTTTAACAAGCAAGGAATCGGCGAGTGTGCTGACGAAATTTATTGTGCCGACGCGCAAATCGGTGCTGCAGTCCGACGCGTTCATGAAGGCGGATCCGATTATGCCGCCGGCCGAGAGCATGAAAGCCGTCTATGTGGATACGGCGGCCAAGACGCGGCTGGCGCCGGCCCACGAGAACTGGATCAAGATCGACTCGAAGATGCAATCCATCTATGAGCTGCTGTACACGGGCAATGTGCCGGTGAAAAGCGTGCTGGAACGAGCGGAGAAGGAAGTCAACGCATTGTTGAAATAAACGGATGGAAGCGGCCTTGTCGATGAGCGGCGGCCGCTTCCGCCATAAACGGCATTCCAAAGGGGGGCTTGCGCGATATGCTCACGAAGCTGAGGACCACCAAACCACGTGATTTCAAGCCCACTTCCGTTACGAAGGAAACGTATCTCGACCTGATGACGCTCGCCTTTGAAGCGTATTCGCCGGAAGCGATTCGATCCCGGACCCGAATCGACGGGACCTATTTGGAGCTTCAATCGTATTCCAGGTTGACCAGCGTGCTCGCTTGTTTGATTTCAAGCGGGCGTATGGCGGATCGCATGCCGATGTGGGAACGGATGATGACGGAGTGCTGCCGAGAAATCCACACGATTGTCGTCAGGGGGAAGACGAATTATTTTCACACGTACGCCGACTTTGCCATCAAGGAAGTGATGCTGGCCTATAAGCTGATGAAGCCTTTCGTTTCCGAGGATCGGCGCGGCGAGTGGCTGGAGGAATTGCGCAAGGTTGATCCCGTCCGTAATTTTGCCTCCATGATCCGGTCGAAGGAAGACGTGGGGGGCCTGCACAACATTAACATCTATAATATGGTTGGAGAATATATGCGGGAAACGGAGGGAGTTACGGATGCGGCGGCCTATTTCGCCAAGCATTGGCCGGTGCAATTGCTCCGATTTGACGAGAACGGCATGTACAGGGATCCGGGCTGCCCCGTTCTGTACGATCTGACCACGCGTTGCCAAATCCAGTTGTTGTTCGGGCAAGGGTACCGGGGAGAGTATTACGGGCCGATCGATCACCGGTTGAGAAAAGCGGGGATCATGACGTTGCTGATGCAATCGTCGGCCTTTGAATTTCCGTACGGAGGCCGAAGCAATCAATTTTTGTTCAACGAAGCGCTGATCGCCGGCAATTGCGAATTCGAGGCAGCCAGATACAAGGGGGAAGGCCGCCTCGAGTGGGCGGGTGCGTTCAAGCGCGCCGGGCATCTGGCCGTGGAATCGATTCGTCGGTGGCTTCGGGAGAAGCCGCCGCGGCATATCAAAAATCTGTATCCGATCGATAGCGGGCATGGCACGGAGGAATACGCTTACTATGACAGGTACATGATTACCATGGCGGCATTTCTGGTGATCGGCTATTGGTTTGCCGACGATTCCATTGAGGAGGCGCCTTGCCCCGCCGAGACGGGGGGCTACGTGGTGGAGACCTCCGATTCTTTCCATAAAGTGTTCGCCAACGCCGCAGGCTATTCGCTGGAGATCGACACAAAGGCGGATCGCGGCTATGACGCGACAGGTCTGGGCCGCCTTCATCGGGCCGGCGTTCCGACCGAGCTGGCGCTTTCCACGCCGCTCACCGGCGGCCGGCATTATCGGCTGCCGGATCATGCCGGCCGCATCTGGAGCGGGATTTCTCCCGGCTGGGCCGCCGGCGACGGGACGCGTCAATTTTTGTCCGACCTCGGCGAAGGCGTTGTCCATACGTTGAGCGTCGCGGAGGAAGAGCCGGACAAAGTCCGCTTTCGCCTGCAATACACGGACGCCTTGATGCGCGGGTGTGAAGCGGTCCGGGAGGATTACGAACTGGATGCGCGGGGGTTGCGATATGGTGTGAAGCTGTTGAATCCGGTTGGCGGCAAGGCGTATTTGCGGGTCCCGATTTTGCTGACGAACGGCAAGCACACGACGGTGAGGAAGCGGGAACCAGGCCGGGTAACGGTGGAGATGGAAGGCTATGTGTATTCGATTCGGTACGAGGGGGACGCCGAGTTGCGCGAAGAACCCGCGTACGGCAACCGCAACGGGGAGTATGGATTGCTTGTCATTGCGGCGCATGGCGCAAGCTTGTCCGCATCGTTTGCTTTGGACGGGCCGAATGTGTGACCGACGGGTCGGCGCATGGGGCGGCTGTGCGGCCGGATGCGAAAGAAAGGAGCGGGAACATGAAAATAGATTTGGAGCGTAAAGTTGCGCTGGTAACGGGTGCAGGCGGCGGAATCGGCAGGGCGATTGCCGTACAACTGGGAGAGTGCGGCGCAAGGGTGATCGTGCATTATTTGAGCAATCGGCAAGGGGCTGAACAAACGGCGGAGGCGATCCGGTCTGCGGGCGGGGAAGCGGCGGTCTGGCAGGCCGATTTGACCGATCTCGATCAAATCGGAGGATTTGTTGAACTGGCAAAGGAGCAGTTCGACGACGCCGTAACCATTCTGGTGAATAATGCCGGAAATTTGGTCGGACGGCGAACGACGGAACAGTTAACCTATGCGTTTTACAAGGAAGTGATCGATGTAAACCTGACATCGGCGGTGTTCGTCAGCCAGGCGGCTGTGCCGGGAATGAAGGCGAAGCAAGAAGGCGTCATTCTCCATTTGGGTTCGCTGGCAGCGCACAACGGGGGCGGGCCGGGAAGCGCGGTTTACGCTGCGGCCAAAGGGGCCGTCATGGCGCTGTCCAAAGCGCAGGCCAAAGAGCTGGCGCCATTCGGAATAAGGGTGAATTGTTTGTCTCCGGGTTTTATCGAAGACACCAAATTTCATTCCACTTTCACCACCGCCGATGGCAGGCTGGCCGCGATCGCGGCCATTCCGGTCGGCCGCGGCGGACTTCCCCGCGATGTGAGCGGCATGGCCGCGTTTCTCGCCTCGTCGGGCGGGGCATTCATTACCGGGGAAACGATTGAAATCAATGGAGGAAGCCTGATGCGGTAAGCGCCCCGCCGAATCGGCGCGGCGGCTTGCCCGCAGCGATAGTCGAAATTGAAATAGAGGGGGAAGATCTATGAAAAAATACGCGTATATTTGCCTTGCCGTGATGTTTGCAATCGGCCTGTCGGCTGGTCCGGCGGCCCACACGGCGTTTGCGGCCCAGACCGCGTCCGACCCGAATGCGAATCTTCAAACTCAAGGTGTGCTGGACTGGCTGTCCAGCTTGGAAAGCGCGTCGGACAACAAGGTGGTGATCGGACAATATATCACCAGGCAGCTCAATAACACCGATGGAAGAACGCCGGCGCAAGCGTGGCAGTATTACTATCACGATTTGAACAGCTTGACGGGAAAATATGTCGGGTTGGCGGGGTTCGATTTCAGCACAAGGGAAAAAAACCAGCAGTCCGGCTCCGATAATACACCGAGCGATTCCAATTGGCGGAGCTACGCCGAGGAACATTACAATAACGGCGGATTGCTGAGATTCATGTGGCACGCGGGCAACCCCTGGAACGATGCCAGCGCATGGTCTTCGATTCCTTCCGGCCACACTCTGGATGAAATCATCACGCCGGGCAACAGCGCGTATGATACCTGGATGTCCTGGCTTTCGGCACTGGCGGACGACCTGCAATGGTATGAGGACCATGACATTACGATCATTTGGGGGCCGTTGCACGAGTCAAACGGCGGCTGGTTTTGGTGGGGTACGGGCAGCGGCACGAGCAACGCTGCTTACAAGGCGGTTTGGCAGCATATGTACGATTATTTTACGAACACCAGGGGGCTGCACAACCTGCTGTGGGCGTACAGTCCCAACAATAATTCGACCGCCGCGACGGCCGTGAATAAATATCCGGGGAATGACTACGTGGATATCGTCGGCCCCGATAAATACGACAACACGTATACGAGCATCTACAATGAATTCACCCAGTCCCAGTACGGCAAAGTGTTCGCATGGGGGGAAGTGGGCCAGAACACGAGTTCCATCGATAACCGGATGTACATCAACCAAATCAAGTCTACGTTTCCGAAAGCGGCCTATTATATGCAATGGGCGAACAATTCTTATCCCAAATCGATCGTGTCCAATAACTACGCCGACGAAGTGATGGATGTGGACTGGATCATTACGCGGGACGAAGTGGGGCTGCTGCCGGTCAACCCAGCCGTTATTGTCGATAACAGCCAGACGGGGACGATCGCGTATGCCGGAACGTGGTCGCACGCTGCGGACGCGGGATATTATAACGGCACCAAATCGGTCTCCAATACGTCCGGAAGCACGGCAAGCCTGACATTTACGGGAACGGAAATTCATATTTACACCAAGAAGACGCCCAGCAGCGGAAAATATGATGTGTATCTCGACGGCGTGTATGATGCCACGGTCGATGCCTATGATGCGACAGATCAATTTCAGGTGGAGACCTACGGCAAAACGGGGCTTGCCCCCGCCGTGCATACGGTGAGTTTGCAGTTGAACGGCCAGAAGCATCCGAGCTCCGGGGGCACCTACGTTGGCTTCGATTACTTTGAATATGCGCCGTCTTATGTTGCGGTTGACAATAGTGCGGCAGGATTGTCCTACACCGGCGCATGGACGCACAGCGGCGATGCCAACTATTACAACGCCACCAAGTCGGTTTCGAGCACGTCCGGAAGCGCGGTGAGCTACAGCTTCACAGGCACGGAGATCCATCTGTACACCAAGAAATCCTCGTCCAATGGAAAGTACGATGTGTACATCGACGGCGTATATGACGCCACGGCGGACGCGTACAGCCCTTCGGATCAGTTTCGGGCGAGAACGTACAGCAAATCCGGCCTGTCCGGCGGTTCGCACACCGTTATGCTCCAGTTGAACGGACAGAAGAATGCCAGCTCGACCGGATATTTTATCGGGTTCGATTATTTGGAATTCAAGTGAAACGGGTGGAATCGGCGGATCAAGCCGCAACAGACAACGCGAAATAGACAGGAATAGAAAGAGGCCCGCGCGGATCGCGGGCTTTTTGCGTTGGAGTCTGGTATATTTTCATCCGTTTGCTATAATCAATTCAAAGCTTAAATTTTCCAGTTACATCCGCTTCATCCTTGAACAGGGGGAGTTGTCGTGCGTTATCCTGCTCCATCCAAAGCGCATAAAGCGGTTTCCCGTCCTGTCCGAACCGAAACGGGCGGCGGCCGCCCGGAATTCGAAGGGCGGGAAACCAACGGCGGCCGTGCGGCGGCGGAGTCGGCCGGCTTTCCTCCGCGCGCGAAAATTTTGCAAATGCAGCGGGTTGTCGGCAACCGGGCGGTGGCGCAATGGCTTCAAGCCCGGACCCCGGATTTCGGCGGGAAGCCGACGGTTCCTGTTCAAAGAATGTCGATCGTCAAAGATAAAACCTACAGGAAAGCGATCGAGTCGGACGCTCCGGAGCGCGTGATCGACACGGCCAAGCTGAAGCTGTCGGATCGCAACGCACTCGTTCTGAACCTCGAGCTGGAGGGCAACGAGTCGTTGCTGAACGAAATTTTGACGGAATGGGGCTCCATGGAGCTTAAAGGCGACGATGATTTTGAAGAAATTTTTGGCTGGGGTGAAGAAATAGCCGCACTGCAGAACAAAAAGCCGGAGGAATACGAAGAAGAAGACCATCGGAAGATAGAGGACATGAACCGGCGGCTGGCGGAAGCAAAGCTGTGGGTGGATCAAAACGACAAGAACCCGTCCATCCAGATTTATCGCGATGTGATTATCACGCTGATGCGGGATTTGAGCAAATTGGGCGGCCAAGGCGTGGAGGATCAGGCTCCGGCCGAACTGGATGTGCAGATCGGCCCGGGCGAACGCCGGAACTACCGCGACGATATCAGGCGGATGGGAACCTGGGGCGGAGAGGCCGAGGCGGAAAGCATCGCCGCGCACTTTCATATGCTGGTTCCTGTTTTTGTCATCCGTAAAGGGATATTTCGTCAAGTAACGCAAGTTGGAACCGGCCACGTTGTCGGAAACCGCGCGTTGGTCCATCTGGGCAATCATTACGAGGTTGCGCAGGGCATTGCGGACGGCATGGCGGTGGGCGGGCAAACGGAATGGCTGAAGACGGGAAAAACAGGGGATTGCCTGTTCGAATCGATGCTGCTGATTCGCAATAACGGGAGACGCGCAAGCATGGAGGAGACGCTGGAAAGGATTCAAAAACTGCGCAATCGGGTCTCGGCCAATTTGGCGGATGCCGCCATCGACGAAAGTATTCAGGAGATGCTTGTATTCGGCGACGCGGTTGGAGCCGGGCCGGAAACGGCGAAGCTCGTGGCGGATCGGCGCGCTGAAGCGCGCAGGAAAAAGATCGCTTCCGACAATGAAGCGGCCGTGCTGAGGGTGGACAGGGACTTTATCGATGAGCATTTGAAGAAACTGAGCGAGTTGGAGTATCTCGAAAGCTTCGGGTTTGAAGCCGCAATAGATGCGTATTTGCAAGAACGAGAGAAAAATCCGAAGTCTTCCGGTACCATCCGCGCTTTGAGCGAGTTGGACAAGCTGTTTCGCCTGGCGAGATTGGCCCTTCGCGAACAAAAAGGCGAGTTTGATACGGATTACAGCGAATTTGAGAAGACGGCAATCAACAACAGCTCCAAAGACCCGATCGATCGGCCCAAGGATCGCAAATTGTGGGATCAAATCGAGAAGAGCGCCCGCGAGGATGCGCTGACGCGCGAGGATATCCGCTATATCGTTTCGCCGAATAATAAAAGCCAGTACCTGATCACGGTAAGCGGCGTGGAAGGCGAATTTGTGATGGACAAAATCGGGCAGTTGGTCCCGCGCTTTACAAGGCGGAATATTTCGGACATTAACATTGCCGAGTTGAAGGGGAAGCATGACCAGGAAGCGGGCTTGTATCCGTCCAATTTGAGCCCGTATGAGGATGCCCGCAGGCAGCAGGACGCGAGGGGAACCGGGAGCAACAAGATCAGGAATGAAAGCGCGGAAATGCACCATGTCCAGGGAAGCAAGCCTTCCGATTATTTGTCGGCTACGGCCAGCTCGAGCGACGCGCTGAATCCGCAGGGCAAGGCGTTTGATGCGGCCGCAACCGTCGTGATCGATCTGTCTTATATCGACCCCGAGCAGATTTCGGCGCTGTATACTTCCCAAGGGATGCGCTACTTTCTGCTGGATATGTTCGAGGGAGATCGGGGGGCAACGGTTGAAAAGGCGGAGCGGGAGCAGCGGGAGAAAGCGCCCTCCTCCATGAGGCTTGCCAAAGGAAATGCGGAGTTGTCGGAGAAAGAATGGCAGGCCCTGTTGGATGTGATTCGCACCAAGGAAGTGCTCATTGGGGGACTCATCCCTAAAGAAGCGGTAAGAAAAGAGTAACTGTTGTTTTTTTCGGATATGCATGCCGGGTATTCATCGGGCGGAACGCCTGCTTCGGCGAATCGTCGCCGTTCCATAAAGTGCAATAGGAGAAGTTAATATCCTGAAATGAAACGGAAGCCGGGCTCTACGATACTTAGGGCACAGATCATGCCAAGTCCAAGCTTTGCGGGCGGACTTAAATGCAGCATAACGGATGCGAAAGGGAGGATCAAGCGGATATGACGGGAACGAATCGCGAGGAAGTGACAGGCTATGTGCGGGCCGCGGGGAAAAAACTGGTGAACGGCGAGGGCCGCGAGCTGTTGCTGCGCGGCGTCGGCCTCGGCAGTTGGCTGCTGCCGGAAGGATACATGTGGCGCTTCCCGGAGCAGGGGGACCGTCCCCGCCGGATCGAGCGGATGATCGAGGAACTGATCGGTCCGGCGGGGGCGGAGCGGTTTTGGAGCATCTACTGGGACCGGTATGTCGCGGAGGCGGATATCCGGCAAATCGCCGCCGAGGGCTTTAATTCGATTCGCGTGCCGATCAATGCCAGATTTTTGCTGGCCAACGGCGAGGCGCCGGAGGAGATGGAGGGCCGTTTGTTTTATATCGATCGGGTGATCGAATGGTGCCGGGCGCATCGCCTGTATGTGATTTTGGACTTGCACGGAGCGCCGGGCGGGCAGACGGGCGCCAACATCGACGATTCCGAACGCGATCAGCCGGAATTGTTCATGTCCGAGGAGAACGAGCGGCTGACGGTGCGGCTGTGGCGCCTGCTGGCGGATCGCTATAAGGACGAATGGATCGTGGCGGGCTACGATTTGCTGAACGAGCCGCTGCCCGAATGGTTTTCCGCATACTACGGCAAGGTGATGCCGCTGTACCGCAAGATCGTCGAGGCGATCCGCGAGGTGGACGCAAAGCATATGATCATTCTGGAAGGGGTCCACTGGTCGACGGATTGGTCGATATTCGACGAGAAGCCGGATCGGAATGTGATGCTGCAATTTCATAAATATTGGAACAATCCCGATACGGAAAGCATTCAGGCTTATTTGAACAAGCGGGAAGAATGGGACGTGCCGATCTTTATGGGCGAAGGCGGCGAGAATAACATAGATTGGTATGCGGGCGCGTTCCGGTTGTTCGAGGATCACGACATCTCATGGAATTTCTGGACGTGGAAAAAGATGGACACAAGCAACTCACCTTGTTCTGTGCGCAAGCCGGAAGGGTGGCCGTCGCTGGTCGCCTACCTCGAAGGCGGAGCGAGGCCGGAAGCGGCGTTGGCGAAACGCGTGCTGTGGGAATATCTCGACAACCTTGCGTTGGCGCGGTGCGATTATCACCCGGAGGTCGTGAACGCGCTGTTTCGCAGGCCGCCGGTTCGGATTCCGGCCGCGTTTTACGGATATCGGGGCGAAGGCGTCAGCTTTCATGCCGCCGGCCGGGCCGCTCCGCCGCGCGGGTTGGGAGACGGCGACGGTGCGGATATCCGCTTGGTTGAAAGCGAGCGGACGACGGCGAATTTTCAGCATGGGCAGGGGGAAGCCTGGCGCGACGATGAATGGCTGTGCGTCCGGCTGACGGCCGAAGACTGGCTGGCTTACGAATTCGCGCTGGCCCCCGGCCCCGTTGCGCTGCCCGTCACGGTCGAGCTGCGCCTGTCCGCGCCGGATGGATTCGGCCGCCTGTCCGTCGCCATGGACGGAACGGCCGTCGCGGCGGCGGAAGTCCATGGCGCGGCATGGCAAACGGTTCGTTTGGAGGAAATATTTCGCGCCGGTCCCGGGCCTCACCGTATGGTGCTGAAAGCGGAGCGCGGGCCGGTCCAAATCCAATGGATCGAGATCCGTTGAACGACCGGCTGACAAAGCAAAACAGGTAAATTTCAATTTAAAAGATGGATGGACAGACCGGACGGATCGGACAGACCGGACAGAATCGGACAGATCGGACGGGCCGGACGGACCGGACAGACCGGACAGACCGGACAGACCGGACAGAATCGGACAGATCGGACGGGCCGGACAGAATCGAACAGAGCGGACGGGCCGGACAGATTGGACAGACCGGACAGAATCGGACGGACTCCTGGATGTGCGGTGAATAAAGCGGCGTAGGAAGGGATTGGGCGTCGGTTGGGGAAACGTCAGCGGTCGTATTTGTCCGAGGATTTTCTCCTGACTGCGGGTTGGGTCGGAGATGTTGGAACCTGCAAAAATCCCCTTTTTTTCGCAATTTTAATCCATGTGCTGTTAGCGTTTCGTGCCCGCTTTGCGCTCAGGATCTGCATACGCCAAATAACTGCAAAAGTGCATCTATTTGTGTCCTGTTTTGGGTGTTGTGGGAGAATACCTGCAAAAGTGCAGGTATTCTGGACTCAATGCCCTGTTTGCGGCGATCAGCCTGGAAATACCTGCACTTTTGCAGGTATTTCCTCCGGCATATCATCCACGGAGAAAATAGATGCACTTTTGCAGTAATTTTAACCTGAAAGGTTAAAATTCGTCCGCTTTTAGGTCGAGCGACGCCCGAGTCTGCGCGATCGGTTCTACGGCCTGTTGCGCGATTCGCTCCGCGGTGCGTTCCAAAGTCGGGTCCGCGATTCGCTCCGCGGTGCGTTCCAAGGTCGGGTCCGCGATTCGCTCCGCGGCGCGTTCCAAGGTCCGGTCCGCGATTCGCTCCGCGGTGCGTTCCAAGGTCCGGTCCGCGGTTCGACCCGCGGCGCGTTCCAAGGTCCGGTCCGCGGTTCGCTCCGCGGTGCGTTCCGCGGCCTGTTGCGCGGTTCGGCCCGCGGCCCAGCCCGCAGGCCGGTGCACAGCCCGGTCCATGGCTCCACCGGCGGCCCGATCTTCGCCGCGCTGCTAGCCTTCCGCCGCGGGCGCGGGCAAGCCGCAAATCGGAAATTCGATGCGGATCGCCGTGCCTATGCCGTGGTTGCTGTAGATCGAAACGCCGTACCGGTTACCGTAATGCAGTTTGATCCGCTCATTTACGTTGTTGATGCCGAAACCGGCGGTTTGGCGAAGCAGAATGCCGTCTATCATATGCCTGCTCATGCCCGCTCCGTCGTCGATCACCTTGAACACCGCCCGGTCGTCCTCGCGGATGCCGACGATCCGAATGTGAATGCGTTCCTCGATCCAGGCGTGCATCAAGGCGTTTTCCACAAACGGCTGCAAAATCACTTTCACGGTCTCATACCGCAAAATCTCCGGGTCGATATCGTAGGATACCTCCAACTGATCGCCGTATTTGATTTTCTGTATGTCGATATAGGCCTGCACCTGTTGAATTTCTTTCTGTATGGGGATGATCGTTTTTCCGCCGCTGAGCGTAATTCGATAAAATCGGGATAGCTTGACCACCATTTGCTGCATTTCGTCCAAACGCCCCAACTGGGCCAATCGGCTGATCGAAGACAAGGTATTGTACATGAAATGCGGATTGATCTGGGTCTGAAGCGCGTGCAGCTCGGCGTCCTTCTTGGCCAGATTGCTGGCATAGACGTCCCGGATCAAATCGTCGATCGTCTGGGCCATCACGTTGAAGGCGGAGGAGATTTCGGCGAATTCATCGTGCCCGGAGTATCGGATGCGCCGGGAAAAATCACCGTTGCGAAAATAGTTCAGAAATTGAACCAGCTTATCGACCCGCCGGGAGAAATGGTTGGAAATAAACAGACTCAGCAAGGTTAACAGCACAAAACACAGCAGGCTGACCCCAATGGTCAAGTTCCGCACCTTTTTCGGGTTTTGCTCCAGCTCGCTGAGCGGAATATGCGCTTCCAGCGTCCAATTCGTGCCCTGAATCGGCTCCTCCAGCTTTAAATATTTGCCGGCATCGAGGTAGGAGCCGCGCTCCCCCCCGACCTCCGCGGACAAGCTGTCGTAAATCGCCCGCCGGTTTTGGCGGTCGAACACCAACAGCCGGCTGTGCTGCCCGATTTTCCGATAATCGACGGAATCGAACAAATCTTTCAGGGAAACGGTCATTTTAACAAAGGCGATCAGGTTGGAGTTGTCGTCATAGATCGTTCGGATCGAGGAAATATTCCGATACGGGGCATCCCCGTCGATCTGCTGCCATTCCATCTCCTGCGCGGGATGGCGCTGCAGGTCGAGAAACCAGGGGGCGTCGGCAATCCGGTTCAATTGAAGCAGTTCAAATGTCTTCCCTCTTAACATGGGGTTGATCGCCGGATCGTAGTAGATTTCCGGTATTTGCGGGTTGTTGATATACAGCGACAAGCGGATGTTGTTGCGGACCAGGCTCAGATCGGAATACATCTTGGTCTGCATGTAGTACTTGATCAACTCGTAGCTGGTTTCCGCATTGTAATCGCCTTTGAGTTTCATATGGAAAATCTTGTCCGCATACAGATCCGTCGAGATTGTTTCAATCGGTTCGATATGGTTCAGAATATTGTCGCGAATTTGCTGCAAAGTTCCTGAAATGTTCGTTCGGGCCAAATTTTTGATCGATTGAACGGAGGATTGGTAGGTCATCACCCCGATGATGGTCAATGGAATAATGACGACGAGCAAGTAGGAAATCAGCAGTTTATAACCAAAACGAATATAGGGGCGTTTATGTACCGCCTTCATCGGCGTTCAACTCTGCTTTCTGAAATACCCGGGGCTGATGCCGATCTGCTGCTTGAATTGCCTCGTGAAGTAGGGGAGACTGGCGTAGCCCAATCTCTCGGCTATTTCGTATATTTTCAGCCTGGGGTCTTGCAGCATTTTGCAGGCCAGATCGATTCGCTTGCGAATCAAAAAGTCGCTGAAGTTTTCCCCCGTCGCCTCTTTGAATAAATACCCGAGATAATTCGGTGAAAAGGCAAAATGCTGCGCCGCCTCTTTCAACGTAATCTTCTCTTCCAGATGCTCCTCCACGTAACGTTCGATTTCTTCGATCAGCCTGAAATTTTTTTCGGGGTGCGATTTTGCGCCTATTTCGGTTTCCGCTTTTCGGACCCGCTTGGCTTCCTCTCGAATTTGTCCGGCCACGGCGGTCAGCACCTCGTATAATTCCTGGTTGTCCACCGGCTTGAGCACGTAATTGGCCGCTTTCATCCGCAGCGCTTTTTGCGCGTAACGGAAATCGGCGTATCCGCTAATGAACACGACCTTCAGTTGGGGGATGGATTTCTGGGCTTCCTCCGCCACGGTCAAACCGGACATAATCGGCATGTGAATATCGGTAACCAGCAAATCGACAGGATGGGCCCGCAGGTAATCCAGCGCAGCCGAACCCTTGCTGAAAGCGCCGGTTACCTCCATGCCGAATTGCTTCCAGGGAACCAACCGATGAAGTCCCTCCAGATCGACGATCTCGTCGTCAATGAGCACCACTTTCAGCATCCAATCCTCGTTCCCCCTCCCATGATGGATGGATTCGTTCGATGAAACAGCTTGGAGATATACCATAAGTATATCTCCAAGTCTTGGTAAAAAACATCTTAATTGCTCATTTTCTTTAAATTTTCGTGCCATTTATCCGTTTTGTACTGCAACAGTTTGTCAATCCCCGCGGTTTCCGCATCTTTTTGCGCTTTGGCTAAAATTTGATCGACTTCCGCGTCCGAATGGGCGAACAGCGCTTTGGCAAAGCTTTCCGCGTAAATATTTTCCTTGATGGTGGTTTGGGCCATGCCTTCCTCCGTGTCCGGAAGCGGGTTGATATTGGCAAATTCCAGCGTGTTGTAAGCCGTCTTCCAAGCGAAATTGTACTGCGCCATGGCCGCCCATTCGCGGGCTTCTTCCGGCTTCATCATCTCCATCTTGATTTTGGTCGTATCCACATAGGTGGTGTTTCCGACATAATCATGCGTAAACAGCTTTAGCTTATCCTTCTCGGCTTGATCCATCGTGTTGGATTTCTCGTTGGGAATCGGAACGCCTTCGCTGTCCATTTCGTCCCATAACAGCCCTTGCGGTCCGAAGCAAATGATGCGTTGGCCCTCTTCGCCGGTCGCCCAGTCGAGGAACCGGAATATCCGCTCCGGATCTTTGGCCGAAGTGGTGATGACGTTGACGTTCCAGCCGAGGGAGTCGAAGTTGGACGGATAAATTTTATTTTTGTCCAATCCTTCTTTATGAATGGGCCAGATCATTTCAAAATCCGCGTCGGGATCGACCTGCTTCAGGGTCGCTCTGATTTCGTTGACCGTGCCGGTGACGTTATTGCTGGCGAGTACGGCTACCCTTCCGTTTTTCATTTTTTCCTTCAACTGATCGTAAGTTTGGGTCATGGCGTCCTGCGCAATCAATTTTTCCCTGAACAGCTTGCTCATGTATTTCAAATATTCGGCATACTCCGGCTGAACGAAGATCGATTTCAACCGGTCGCCGTCCGGATATCCGAACTGCGCTTTATAGGTCGGCTGATTTCCTTCGCCGAAGCCCGCGTAAATGACGCCGTTGTCCACGGGAGCGGAATCATCGGCGATTTCCAGCGGGATCACGTCGGGGAATTTCTCCTTCACTTGCAGCAGATACGCTTCGAGATCCTTGAACGTTTCCAGTTTGGGCGAATTCAATGCTTTGTATATTTTGGTGTTGATGGCCCAACCGCTGTTTCCCCGCGTTTTGCCGTCGGCGACATACCAGTTTGGAAACTGGTACAGTTTCCCGTCGTCGGAGCGAAGCATGTTCAACGTTTTCTCTCCGGCCATTTTTTTCAAATTCGGATACTTGTCGAGATAATCGTCGAGCGGAACCAGCATGCCGGCCTGCCGCAACCGCTCCACATCGGCGCCGCGTTCCGTGACAATCACATCGGCCAATTTGTTCGCCGCGATCATCGTGTTCAGCTTCTGCGCCGCCGCGCCGTTGGGCGAAACGTAGTTCACCGTGACGTTGTGGTTGTCCTGAATCCACTTGCTGACCGGATCCGCCCCCCATTCCGTCGATGCAAACCAGTCGTAGTTGATATAATAGCTGAAGGTTAACGGCGGATAGGACTCCCCGTCCGTCTGGTTATTGCCGTCCGCTGTGCTTGATTCTCCCTTTGCCTGATCGTTCGCGCTCGAATTTCCGCTGTTCCCGGATGAACAGCCCGCGACCGCAATGCCGATCGTGAGCACCCATACGAGCAAAACCAAAAGCTGCTTTTTAACATTCATTTCCCCTGCTTCTCCTTTCAAGATTCATTTTATGTGAAATGCGGATGCATTTACATACTTTTTTTCCTATTCTTTCAAAGAGCCTACCAACACGCCTTTGACAAAATATTTTTGCAAAAACGGGTACACCAGAATAATCGGCGCGGAAGCGATGATCATCGTGGCCATCGTGATCGATTTCGACGTGGCCGAGCGGGCGTTGTTGAAGAAGTCGTCCATGGCCGCATTGCCGACGCGCGCCGAGACATAGTTGGAATTGATAATGTTGCGCAGAACCGTTTGCAGGGGCTGCATGTGCGGGTTATCGACATAAATGCTGGCATTGAACCACTCGTTCCAGTAATAAACCGCGGCGAACAGCCCGATGGCGGCCAATACCGGCATGGACACGGGAACGACGATGCGAAAGAACGTGCCGAAATACGCGCATCCGTCGATTTGCGCCGCTTCCTCCAAACCTTCGGGCAGCGCCTGGAAGAAGGTGCGGAAGATGATCATATTAAACACGCCGACGATCGTCGGAACGACCAGGACGGCAAACGTATCGAACATGCCCAATTCGCGGATGACCAAATAGCTCGGGATCAATCCGCCCGAGAAATAAAGCGTGATAATGCAAATCGTCAGGTACGCTTTTTTCCCGATCAGCCCTTTTTTGGATAAGCCGTAGGCCATCATCGACGTAACGAGAAGCGAGAGGAAGGTTCCGACGGCCGTCCGCAGGAAGGAAATCCCGAGGCCGTTCCATATGCTGCGGTCGCTGAACACGACCTTGTAATTGTCCCATGTAAACATGCGCGGATAGAACGTGACCCCGCCCCTGCCCGTATCCATGCCCACGTTAAACGAGATGACCAGCGAATTCCAAAACGGGTAAAAGCAAACGAAAGCGAGCAAGGCCAGCAAGGCATAAATGGTCCAAAGCAGAATGTTATCGGCGACGCTCGGTTTCATCCGTTTCCCTCCTTTCCCGTTCTCCGATTCTCCCGGCTGCCGCTGGTCTTTGGCGGCCTTTCACGGCCTCCGGCGGTTACCACAGGCTTGCTCTTCCCATTTTTCTGGCGACGGCGTTTGCCAGCACCAACAGGATCACGCTGACCACCGATTTGAACAAACCGACGGCGGACGCGTAGGAATAGCGATAATTCACCACTCCCATGCGATAGGAGTAAGTGTCGATGACTTCCGACACGGAGCGAAGAATGCCGTTTCTGCCGTTGTTGGTCAGGACCAGAATGTCTTCAAAACCGGCTGTTAAAATGTTGCCTATGGCCAAAATCAGCATGATCATGATGATCGGGGAAATGCAGGGGAGCGTGACCAGAAAAATCTGCTTGATCCGGCCGGCTCCATCGATGGACGCTGCCTCGTACAGGGCGGGATCGACGCCGGAAATCGCCGCCAGATATAAAATGGAAGCGAAGCCGACGTCCTTCCAAATGCCGGTGCCGACGAGAACATACCAAAATTATTCCGCTATCGACAGCCAATTCACCGGTTCGCCAATGACGTGCAGGCTCATCAGCAGCATATTGAGGCTGCCGTTGTCCACCGACAGGATGGATATCACCATGCCCGCCACAATCACCCATGACATAAAGTGGGGCAAATACGTGATCGTTTGAATCGTCCTTTTGAATGTCCGGTGGCGCGCTTCGTTGAGCATCAGAGCCAGCAGGATGGGGGCCGGGAAGCCCAATACCAGTTTCAACAGGCTGATGGCCAGCGTGTGTTTCATCACCACATAGAAATCGCCCGACTCGAAAAACATCCGGAAATGCTTGAGTCCAATCCATTCGCTTCCAAAAAATCCTTTGGTCAAGTTGTAATTTTGAAAGGAAGTCAACAGACCCCACATGGGAAGATAGTGAAACACCAGCAGCAGCAAAATGCCCGGAATCACCATCACCTGAAGCTGCCACTGATCAAGTAATCGCTTCCATATCCCATCGCCGTTCACCTTGGGCGTGCCTGCCGACAACCTCGGTTCAAGCCTCATCCGCTGCCCTCCTCGTTTTCCATATCTTACAGTTATCTGTAATTATTGATGAATCGAAGGTCTTTGAACAGTTCAAAAAACAACGTTTATTTTCACTTTGCAACACAATTTGAATAAATGGAAAAAGGGGGAGGTTTGGGCGGGATCCGAGCGGCGTTTGAAATTCGGATGTCATTGAAATCGGGAAAATGACATGATATAATTGAAATGACATTTTGGTGATATGATTCCCATTCAGAAAGGAAATGACATATGAAGAGGGTGCCGGTCAAAATCGGCGAGGGCGGACGAATCGTTATTCCCGTCGAGTTTCGGAAAGCGCTCGGAATCGATGTTGGCGACGAGTTGATTCTGCATTTGGAAAACCGGAGGCTCGTGTTGTTTACCCGGCAGCATGCCATTGAATACGTTCAGGAGCAGATGGGCAAGTACGAGACGGGCAAACGGGTATTGTCCGAAGAACTGATTTCCGAGCGCAGGGAAGAGTACAGGAAGGAAGAACACGGGAATGATTGATCGTGGAAACGTGGTGCTGGATGCTTCCGCCTTGTTGGCCATGCTGCATAGCGAAGAAGGAAGCGCGCTGGTGGCGAACCTGCTTCTGGACGATGCCGCGATGTCCATGGTGAATTTGGCCGAGGTCGCATCCAAGGAAGCCGATTTGGGGGCGGATGTGGACGAAATCATTGAATTGGTGCAATTGACGGGCGTTCAATTGCACGACTTTGATTTGGAGTCCGCCGCTTTCGCCGCCCGTCTCCGCGGCCGGACGAAAGCGAGGGGACTTTCCCTGGGGGACAGAGCCTGTCTTGCCCTTGGCATGAAGCTGAAATGCCCGGTGGTGACGGCCGATCGGGTTTGGAGCGAACTGGATCTTGGAGTAGAAGTGATCCAGATTCGTTGATGCCCGATCGGGCCGGGGGGAGCCGTCGGCTTCCTCGCTCTATTTCAAATTCAAGCTGATCACCAGACCCGGCAATTCCGTGTTGCTGAAATTCGAATAGGCCTGTTGAACGTAATAATTGCTTATATCTTCTTTGACTTCATCGTACGTTTTGGTCTTTTTGGCCTCCACCCGAATAATATAATATCCGTTCGCGGTCAGGATCGGCTCGCTCAGTTGATCCAGGGGCAGATCCGCAATCGCTTGCTTTAACTCGGCCGGCAACGCATTCAGCGGCGCATCGACGCGTTGGCCTCCGGTGTCGTCGGCGCCGGTGTCGTCGGAATACGTTTTGACCGCCTCGGCAAAGTCTGTGCCGCCGTTGATTTTGGCAATGGCTTCGTTGGCCCGTTGCAACGCTTCCTCCTGCGTCCGCGCTTCCGCGTTCACGGGGTGAAGCGAAATGAAAATTTCGCGCAGCGTGGCGGAGTCGAAGTTGTGGTTGGCCGCATTCAGGTCGTATTCATGGCGCAGGTCGCTTTCCGCCACCGTGCTCTTCAAATACTCGGTTGCGTAAAGCTGATTCTCGATAAACTCGGTCAAGTCGGCCTCGGAGAGCGTTAACTCGCTTAGGCGCTTGTCCCAGTCCTCACCGCTTGCGCCGAAGTTTTGACTATACGATTGCTTTAAATCCGCCAATTGTTGGACGGCGTTTTCTTTTTGATCCGATGTGGCAACGGCTTGTCCGCGTTGGGCCAGCACTTTGGAGGAGATGTGATTCCTGAGCATGGTTTCGATAAAGGACGGATCGGTCAACATGCCGCTATAGCTCGGGTTTAGAAGCTGCATCACCTGGATGTAACGAGCATGTTCGCTTTTGGTGATGAAGCCGCCGTCGTATACCGCCGCGATATGGGAGTCATACTTCGGCCCGTCGACGGAAATCGCTTGATTCGCTTCATCCCATGTGACGGTTTTTCCCAGGGCTTCGCCGATCAGGCGCAAGGGAACGTAAACCGTATCGTTGTACATGAATTGGCCGGTTTGGCCGAGCTTTGCCTCAACGCCGTCGATCCACAATTTCAGATTTTTGGGGACGACTTCAATCGACGCGCTGCCGGCATAAGCTGCCGTTCCCGCAACCATCGATCCCAGGCACACCCCCAGGATGAATCCTTTAAACTTTAATCTCATTATTTTCCTCTCCTTTGTTTCATGGAATAAGTACAGTGTACATCGTTTTTTGTGGAATATGAAGTATAATGATGATATTCAGGAATAGCGAATGCGAATGAGGTGAGCGATTCGGGTGAAGCCTGTGCCAAAATATCTGCAATTAAAAAGGGAACTATTGTCGTGGCTGCATTCGGGGCGGTTCAAGCCGGGGGAGCAGATGCCGTCGGAAAACGAGCTGGCCGATCGCTTTCAATTGTCCCGGCAAACCGTGAGGCAGACTTTCGGCGAATTGGAGCGGGAAGGTTGGCTGCATCGGATCCAGGGAAAAGGGACCTTCGTTTCGTCCCCCCGCGTTCGACAGGACGCCGACATTCAGACGATCGGCATGCTGACCACCTACATATCCGATTATATTTTCCCCCATATTGTTCGCGGGGCGGAAGCCGCGCTGCGGAGCCGGGGATACCGGCTGGCGCTGTCCAGCACGGAGAATGACAAGCGGAAGGAGCAGGAGAGCCTGCAAATTTTGATGAGCCAACCGTTGAGCGGCCTGATTGTGGAGCCGACCAAAAGCGCGCTGGGCAACGCGAACCTGGACTGCTATCTCGCTTTGCAATACCGGCGCATCCCCTTCCTGATGATCAACGAAAGGTATGCGGAGATGAACTGTCCCTGCGTCAAAATGGATGACGAAGCGGGCGGATTCAAAGCGGCCGACTATTTGATCGAGCTGGGGCATAGGGAGATCGCGGGGTTTTTCAAGACGGACGACCTGCAGGGAGTAAACCGCATGAAAGGCTTTCTGCGGGCGCATCAGGCGCGCCGCTTGCCGCTGGCCCCCGACAGCATTGTGCAATACGCGACGGAGGAAAAGGCGTCGAAGCCTTTTCAGGCGGCGCTGGAGATGCTTCGCAGGTCGGGGCGCGGACGGCCCACGGCCTTTGTATGCTACAACGACGAGCTGGCGGTGCGCCTGCTGGAGGCGATCAGGCAGGACGGAAAATTCAGCGTTCCGGAGGATATCTCCGTCGTCGGTTTTGACGATTCCCCGTTGGCTACCGCCACGGAAGTGAAGTTGACGACCCTGTCGCATCCGAAGGAGCAGATGGGCGTGCAAGCGGCCGAGACGCTGCTGGAGATGCTGGGAAACGCATCGGGAGAAAAGGAAAATCCGGGCGATACGATTTACCAACCGGAGCTGATTATCCGAAATTCGAGCCGCAGGCTTTTGCCGGGATAGGGTCAAAAATCGGCATACCCGTTTAAAAGCGTGGTGAAAAACGGACGACTCCGCGGTTAGGTATCGGTTTCCGATCGCAGTTGTCCGCAGATTTCCCGATTTCACAGCCTTTTTTGGGAAGAGATCCGCGGACAAAGGCGACCGCTGTCGTTTCTCCAACCGATACCCAACCGCTGCGCCGCTTTTTTCACCCTCTTTAAATGGGTATACGGATTTTTTTATGTAAAACATCTGGATAAGTTGTACGTACAACTGTATAATGAAATCAGCAGCATAGATAAAGAGGAGGCTTTCTGATGCAATTCATGGATGACATCGATCGGATTTGGTCCCAATGCAACTGCGGTCACCCGCATCAACTCATTCGCATGCCCTATCATCTTGAATATGGAGCATTGGCGGAGGCGGCGGCTTTTGCCGGAGCCAACGGGCACGCGAGCGTGTGCCTGGCGGCCGATTCGAACACGTTTCAGGCGGCCGGAGGCAAGCTGCGGCAATTGTTGGAGGATTCGGGCATACGCGTCGATGTGTGCATGTTTCAGCCCGATGAGCGGGGAGATGTGCTGGCGGATTCGCGATCCGTTTTGCGGCTGCTTCTGCATATAAGCGAAGAAACAAGCCTTTTGCTGGCGGTGGGCGCGGGCACGATCCACGATATCGTGCGGTTTGTCAGCTTGAAGACGGGCAAGCCCTTCGTTTCCGTGCCGACCGCGGCTTCTGTCGACGGTTTCATCTCAAGAGGCGCGCCGCTGATCGTCGACGGGGTGAAGCGGACGATTCCGGCGGTTGCGCCGATCGCCGTGTTCGCCGATCTGGATGTGCTGTCGTCTGCTCCCCGGGCATTGATGGCCGCCGGCTTCGGGGATATGCTCGGCAAATGGACGTCCCTCGCCGACTGGCGCGTATCGCGGGATCTGGGGAAGGAGCCGTTCTGTCCGGCGGCCTATTCGCTGACGGAGCAGGCGATGCGGTCTTGCGTGGAGCATGTGGACGACATCGCCGAGGCCCGTCCCGAAGGCTTGCGGGTTCTGATGTCGGCGCTGATTCAATCCGGCGCGGCCATGCTCTCGATCGGGCATTCCCGCCCGGCTTCGGGCGGCGAGCATCACGTTTCCCACGTTTGGGAAATGCAGTGCATCGCCCGCCAACTTCCGCAGCTTCTGCACGGGGCCAAAGTGGGCGTGGCGACGGTGATGATCGCCGGGCTGTATCGGAGGTTGGCGCGGGAGGTTTCGCTCGACGCGTTTCGGGTGTACGAGGCTTTGCCGGAACCGGAACAAATCGCGGGCTGGCTGAGGCGCATAGGCGCTCCCGTTTCGCCGGAAGAGCTGGGGATCGACAAGGAAAGAACCGTTGCCGCATTGAAAGAAGGGCCCGGTTTGCGCGATCGGATGACCGGCTTGAAGTACGTTCTGGAGCATCATCCGGAATGGTTGAGCGAGTAAGACACGGAAGGGACTGGGGCGATTTGCTGGAATCGTTGAAGCAAGCTGTTTGGGAGGCCAATCTGGAGCTGCCGAAATATCGTTTGGTTACTTTTACATGGGGAAACGTCAGCGGAATCGACAGAGCGCGGGGGCTGGTCGTCATTAAGCCGAGCGGGGTGCCGTATGAGGAGCTTCGACCTTCGGATATGGTCGTGGTCGATTTGAACGGGATTGTGATCGACGGCCACTTGAAGCCGTCATCGGACACGCCGACGCACTTGGTGCTTTATAACGCGTTTCCGGGCATCGGGGGCATCGTTCACACGCATTCCCCCTGGGCGACCAGTTGGGCGCAGGCCGGCAAAGGGATACCGGCGGCGGGCACGACCCATGCCGATTATTTTTACGGCGAGATTCCCTGCACCCGCAAAATGACGGAAGCCGAAATCAAGGGCGCGTACGAGTTGGAGACGGGCAACGTCATTGTGGAAACTTTTACGAACCGGGATCCGAACCGGATGCCCGGCGTGCTGGTTCATGCGCATGCTCCGTTCACGTGGGGGAAACATGCGGGCGAGGCCGTTCACAATGCGGTGGTGCTGGAGGAAGTGGCCAAAATCACGGCGCGGGCGCTCCAGTTGAACCCGGGCATGGGAGCGATGGATCAGGTTTTGCTGGACCGGCATTTTCTGCGCAAGCACGGAGCGAGTGCGTACTACGGTCAATAAAGAATAAGCGGATAGGGCGGTGTATACGAAATGGGCAAAAAATATGCCATTGGCGTCGATTACGGTACGGAATCCGGCCGCGCCGTGCTGGTGGATTTGTCGGACGGTACGGAGGTGGCGGACCATGTTACGCCGTACCCCCATCAGGTGATCGACAGGCAGTTGCCGGATTCCGACATCGCGTTGGGGCCGGATTGGGCGTTGCAGCATCCGTCCGACTATATGGCGGTTTTGGGGCAATCGGTGCCGCATGTCGTCCGCGCGTCGGGCATCGATCCGGCCGATGTGATCGGGATCGGGATCGATTTCACGGCGTGCACGATGCTGCCCGTTGACGCGGAAGGCGTGCCGCTGTGTCTGAAGCCGGAGCACCGGGATCAACCCCACAGTTGGGTCAAGCTCTGGAAGCACCACGCGGCGCAGGATGAAGCCAACCGGCTGAATGCCGTCGCGGCCGAGCGGGGAGAGGCGTTTCTTGCCAGGTACGGCGGAAAAATCTCCTCGGAGTGGATGATCGCGAAAATTTGGCAGATCCTGAACGAAGCCCCGGAAATCTACGATGCGGCCGACCGGTTTCTGGAGGCGACGGATTGGGTCATCGCCCAAATGACCGGGAAGGTGGTGCGCAATTGCTGCACTTCGGGCTATAAAGCGATTTGGCACAAAAAACAGGGCTATCCCGGCAGGGATTTCTTCCATTCGCTTGATCCGCGTCTCGCGCATTTGACGGACACGAAGCTGCGCGGGGAGATTTTGCCGTTGGGCACAAAAGCCGGCGGGCTGACGGACAAGATGGCCGCGTTGACGGGCCTTCCGTCGGGCATCGCCGTGGCCGTCGGCAATGTGGACGCGCACGCGGCGGTTCCGGCCGTGGGCGTCGTGACGCCGGGCAAGCTGGTGATGGCGATGGGCACTTCGATTTGCCACATGCTGCTCGGCACGGAGGAGAAGCAGGTGGAAGGCATGTGCGGCGTCGTGGAGGACGGAATCATCCCCGGTTATTTCGGGTACGAAGCGGGCCAATCGGCGGTCGGCGATATTTTTGCCTGGTATGTCGGGCAGGCCGTTCCGTCCTACGTCCAAGAGGCGGCGGAAGCGGAAGGGGTTGGCGTTCACCGATGGCTGGAAGATCGGGCCGCTCTGCTGCGGCCGGGCGAATCCGGCTTGTTGGCGCTGGATTGGTGGAACGGCAACCGCTCGGTTCTGGTCGATGCGGATTTGGCGGGGCTGCTCGTCGGATGCACGCTGTTGACCAAGCCGGAGGAGATTTATCGGGCTTTGCTTGAGGCCACGGCTTTTGGAACGCGTAAAATTGTGGACGCCTTCCATGAAAACGGCGTGGAAGTGAACGAACTGTATGCCTGCGGCGGGCTGCCGCAGAAAAACCGGCTGCTCATGCAAATATACGCCGACGTGACGAACCGGGAAATCAAGATCGCCGCCTCGAAGCAGACGCCGGCGCTCGGCGCGGCGATGTTCGGCGCGGTGGCGGCCGGCAAAGCGGGCGGCGGGTACGACTCCATCGTGGAAGCGGCGGCGAGCATGGCGCGCGTGAGGGAGGACACCTTCCGGCCGATTCCGGAAAACGCCGCCGTATATGAACGGCTGTATCAAGAGTATTCCCGGCTTCACGACTACTTCGGCCGCGGCGGGAACGACGTCATGAAGCGGCTTAAATCGATAAAGGAAAAATGGATGAAGGAGGAATCGCCATGTTGAGCATGCCGCCTTATGAGTTTTGGTTTGTAACGGGGAGCCAGCATTTATATGGGCCTGAAACGCTGCAGGAAGTGGAGGCGCACGCGAGGACGATGACGGAAGGGTTGGACCGCGACCCGTCGCTGCCCTATAAGCTTGTGTTCAAACCGGTGTTGACGACCTCCGACGACATTCGCAGGCTTTGCATCGAGGCCAACGCGGATGAGCGGTGCGCAGGAATCGCAACCTGGATGCACACGTTTTCGCCCGCCAAGATGTGGATCGCCGGGCTGGTTCAACTGCGCAAGCCGCTGCTTCATCTGCATACGCAATATAACCGCGACATTCCCTGGGAAAGCATCGATATGGATTTCATGAACCTGAACCAATCGGCGCACGGGGACCGGGAATACGGTTTTATTGGCGCCCGGTTGGGAATCGCGAGGAAGGTGGTTGTCGGTTTTTGGGAAGACGGGGCCGTTCGCGCCCGGATCGGCGATTGGATGCGCACGGCCGCGGCGTGGATGGAGAGCCGCCGTTTGAAGGTGGCCCGATTCGGGGATAACATGCGTCAGGTGGCCGTCACCGAGGGGGATAAGGTCGAGGCGGAAATTCGGTTGGGCTGGTCGATCAACGGCTATGGCGTAGGCGATTTGGCGGAGCGGGTCAACGGGGTTCCCGATCGTGAGCTGGATCGTTTGATGGAGGAATACGACGATTTGTACGATATCGCTTCGGAGGGGCGGAAGGAAGGAGCCGTTCGCGACGCGATCCGCTACCAGGCGCGAATCGAGCTGGGCTTGAAGGCGTTTCTGGAGGAGGGCGGCTTCGGCGCGTTTACGACGACCTTCGAGGATTTGCACGGTCTGGAGCAGTTGCCCGGCCTTGCGGTGCAGCGGTTGATGGGCCAAGGCTACGGCTTTGGCGGAGAAGGCGACTGGAAGACGGCGGCTCTCGTGCGGATCATGAAAATGATGGCCGACAATCGGGGGACTTCCTTTATGGAAGACTACACCTACCATCTGGAGCCGGGAAATGAGCTCGTGCTCGGTGCGCATATGCTGGAAATATGCCCGACCATCGCCGCCGGCAAGCCCAAACTGGAAGTGCATCCGCTCGGCATTGGAGGCAAAGCCGACCCGGCGCGGATGGTGTTCGACGGCAGGCCGGGCGAGGCGGTCAACGCTTCGCTGATCGACATCGGCAGCCGGTTTCGGCTGCTCGTCAGCGAAGTGGAGGCGGTGCGGCCGCTGCATCCGATGCCGAAGCTGCCGGTAGCCCGGGTGATGTGGAAAGTGCAGCCCAGTCTGAGGGACGGGGTGGAAGCGTGGATTCTCGCGGGCGGAGCGCACCATACCGGGTTTTCCTACGTCGTGAAGGCCGGGCATCTGGTCGATTTTGCGGAGATGGCGGGCATCGAATGCCTTGTGATTGACAAGGACACCAAGCCGCTGGTTTTTCGGAACGAGCTTCGGCTCGGCGGAATGGTCTGGGCGTCCCGCTAATTCGGACGGTTGGGCGGCTTTGCCGCATAAAGGGAAGGACAAATCACCGCGCGATGAGCGAGGTGATTTTTGTTTTGCAGGCGCCAGGCCGAGCGGGGGGATGGCAGCGAGGCCGAGTGGGGGAGGCGCAATGTTGTCAGGTTAAGCATGCCGATCGAGTTTGAAGAGAGAAACGGAAGATCCGGCCCGTCGGACGCAGGTCGCGGCAGCAAATGGAGCCTTGGCGGGATACGCGGGATACGCGGGATATGGTCCACGGACATGGCGTGCAAGCATGATATCCTGTCGTTTGCGGCTGCTCTCTTGCGAAGCCTTGTCTGTTCGCCTGAAAACGGGCACGTTTCCTGCGCGGCGCAGTTTGGAGATGCGCTTTGTCAGTTGCGCCGATGCACACCGGTTCGCGCCTCCTTGCAACACGAAACGATTCTTCGTCCAATCGGGCAGGTTTGTACGATTCTTCATATAAACGCTGCGGCTTCGGCGCCGATCCGCGGCAGGTCGTACGATAAATCGTACAATATGACTTCCGACCGATCGTACAATGTGACTTCTGGCCGATAAATCGTACAATGTGACTTCCGACCGCATCATCATCAAGGCTTCTTGTATGGTTTATCATACAAATCTCCCTTAGCCTGTCGGCCATTGCCAGGCATGAAAATGGACTTGCATCCGCACACCGCTTCAAAGGGACATCGTTATTTTCATATCACATCTACGGTTTCGATGTTGACAACCTGACCATCCTTTTAGATAAGTACATTTGATGTATCTATTATGGAGAAAGGTTCATTTTTTGGCCAAAT
>CAYYCV010000008.1:23736-50868 GCA_964470405.1 uncultured Caryophanales bacterium | reverse complement strand
CCCCGGCCCAGCCCGCCAATTTCCCGATTTTGCGGTTTCAGGGGAAGACCTCCACGGGCAAAGGCGGCCATCCGCGTTTCTCCCATCCGGCCCTAAGCCCCACTGCCCCGCGTCCCGCTTTTTCGCCGCGCTTTGAAGCGGTTGATTCATGCTTTCAAAGGCGAACGCTTCCCTTCCGCACCACGCCTTTTTTCCCCCTCCGCCCTTTTCGAACAAGCGCTCAAACAACATTTTCCCAACTTAAGGATTTTATACCCATGTTTTGATATAATCAAATTGTCCGTTTGTCTGGAATATTGCTAACTTTTGTCGCTTTATAACAACTTGTGTCGGGAGGAAAAACAAAAGTCAAATGCCGCAACTCTAAAAAAACTTAAAAAAGGAGGAAATATGATAAAGGTTATATTGGCAGATGACCAAAGGTTAATGAGCGAGGGCATCAAGCTGATACTGGAAAAGGATAAGGACATCAAAGTGGTCGGCTATGCCGAAAGCGGAGACGAAGTGCTGAAATTATGCGAGCAATTTCAGCCGGATGTGGTGTTGATGGATATCAACCTGCCGGAAATTGACGGAATGAGCGGGCTGAAGCTGATCAAAACGCGGTTTGGCTCCGCGCGGGTGATCGTGCTGACCGGCTCCAAGGACGCGGAGAAAATATTGACCGCGATGAACGACGGAGCCAACGGATATATGCTCAAGGACGTTCACCCGGAAGCTTTGATCATGTCGGTCAAAGGCGCCGCGTTCGGCTTGGGCATTATGCAGGAGGAAGCGCTGTTCAGCTTTACCGCGCACGTGAATGCCTGCACGGCGCTGTCTCTCAAGCAGCCCCGCAAGCTGGATGTGAAATTGACGGAACGCGAGATCAGCATCATCCGGTATATCATCGAAGGCAAGGAAAACCGGGAAATCGCAAAATGCATTTACTTGTCGGAAGGCACGGTAAAGAACACGATTTCGGGGTTGTTGAAGAAGTTGGATTTGAGGGATCGGATTCAACTGGTGGTGTTTGCGTTTAAAAACGGACTGGCTTAATAAAAAAGGACGTAGGGATAATGCGAATTATCCTCATGTCCTTTTTTAGTTAAAAAATAGTGACTTTTAGTTAAGTGAATGTGACTAAAGCCGTCTAGTGTTCCAACCAGTAAATGGTATAATTTGTACACAATATATTAAAAAAATTGTAGAAAAGTAGCATTAAATGTAACAAAGGTTTGAAATTTGGCATCAAAAACCTTACCAATATTTATGCAAGGGGAGAGGGAAACGTGGATACTCATGAAAAAATCGCGGACATCATCGCCATGGTTTTGAGGGTAGAGCCTGAGCAGGTCCGGCGAATGTCAGGGGACGAGTCCTTGAATACGATCGGTCTCGACTCGTTGAATTGCATGGACATCGTGGTGCAAATCGAAGAGGAGTTCGGCGTGACGTTTAACGATGAAGAGCTTTTGATGGACAATCTGAACTCGATCAACAAATTGAGCGGCATTTTGAAGGAGAAGAATGGCCAGCATTCGCTTACGTAAAGGGAGGAACGATTCGTGTCATTGATCGAAGTAAAGGATTTGGTCAAGGAATACAAGCTGAACATAAGGCATAAAGGGTTGTTCGGGTCGATCAAAAGCTTGTTGATTCCCGAGTATGAAATGAAGCGGGCCGTCAACTCGATCAACTTCTCCATTGAAAAAGGCCAGACCGTCGGTTTCATCGGGCCGAACGGCGCGGGCAAATCGACCACCGTGAAGATGTTGACCGGCATTTTGGTGCCTACGTCGGGAACGATCTCGATCGGGGGTCTGTCGCCTTACAAGGATCGCAAGAAGAATACGTTTCGGCTCGGGGTGGTGTTCGGCCAGCGGACGCAGTTGTGGTGGGATTTGCCGGTCACGGATACATACGATTTGTTGAAGCACATTTATAAAATCCCGGAACGGCAATTTAAGCAAAATATCGAAATGTTCAGCGAGATGCTCGGATTGCAGGAGTTTATCAAAAACCCGGTGAGGCAGCTCAGTCTGGGGCAGAAAATGAGAGCCGATATCGCCGCCGCGCTGCTGCACGATCCGGACATCATCTTCTTCGACGAGCCCACCATCGGCCTGGATGTGGTGGCCAAAACGAAAATACGCGAATTCATCAAGTTCGTCAACAAAGAAAAAAATACGACGATGCTGTTCACGACGCACGACATGGTGGACATTGAAAAAACGTGCGAGCGCATGATCATTATCGACAAAGGCATGAAAATCTATGACGGATCGGTGGATGAAATCAAGAAAATGTACGGCAGGGATCGCATTCTCGCGGTGGAGTTCGGCGAAAATACGGGCCGCGTCAGCTTGCCCGGAACGGAATTGGTCAATGAGAAAGACAACAAAAAATGGTTTAAATTCAATCGGGACGACATTCAGGTGTCCCAGTTGGTCCATATTTTATCGCAGAAGTACGACATTCTCGATCTGACCGTTGAAGAGCCCGAAATCGAAGGGATTATCGGGGCAATCTATCAAGGGGGGATCAACCTGAATGAGAGTCTATCTGGAGTTTGCTAAGAAATCTTTCCAGAACAATATCGTATATCGGATGGACTATTTCGCCAGCGTGATCAACGCCCTGGTCATGATCTTCGTCAACATCGCCATCTGGCGGGCCATCTATGAAGAGGAAGAATCGCTGGAAGGCGTGCAGTTCAAAATTTTGGCAACCTATATCGTGTTGTCCTTCCTGATGCAGAGCGTGTACATGATGGACGAGTACTTCATCGAGTCCAAAGTGAGAAGCGGTTTAATTTCCTCCGATCTGCTGAAGCCGATCAACTTCCGATTATATGTTTTTTCATATAATATTGGCACGCTCGTATTCAGACTGATTATGCAGTTGGCTCCGGCCTTGATTTTGTCCATTTTCCTGTTCAAATTGCTTGCGCCCTTCTCCTTGACCATGGCCCTCTACTTCATCTTGAGCGCGGCGCTGGGATATTTGGTGCTGTACAACCTCAACTTCCTGGTATGGACAAGCTCATTCTGGTTTTACTGGACGTTTAGCCTGGTTACGATCAAAGACGCGGCCGTGATGATTTTCTCCGGCGCTCTCATTCCGATCTGGTTTATGCCGCAAGGGCTGGCCGACTTTATCGAACTGACCCCGTTTGAATCGATCTTCTACATTCCGATTCGCATCTACCTCGGGATGATTCCGGAGGAGGAAATCATTACAAGCTTGCTGGTTCAGGTCGTATGGGTCGTGGTCCTGTTCGGGATCGGACAGTTGCTGTGGAGAGCGGCGGCCAAAAAACTGGTGGTGCAAGGAGGATAATCGTGAGATGGTTTACGCTAACTGACTTGATTGTGATCTTTTTCAAATTCTCCAAGCTCAGTTTAAAACAAACGTTGGAATACAAGTTTGACCGGACGATGATTACATTTGCCATTTTCTGCAGGGAAATGATCAGCGTGATCGTGATTTTCCTTATCCTGCTTCGCTTTTTGCATATCCGGGGATGGGAACTGAACGAATTGATGTTTCTATACAGCTTTTTGTTTCTCTCCTACAGCTTGTTCGTCTTCATGTTTGCGGGAATCCGCGATTTCGACGGAATGGTGCATTCCGGGGAACTGGACCGTTTTCTCACCCGTCCGCTCGGCTTGATGTTCCAGATCATCGCGGCCAGGGTGGACTATCCGGCTACGCTGGGGCATGGCGTTGTGGGAATCCTCCTGTTCTTCTTCACCGCTTTTTCGGTGGGCATCGAGTGGAACCTGCAAAATTCCATCTACTATATCGTCGCTCTCATCGGCGGCGCGGTGATACAGGCGTCCATTTTTTTGCTGTCGGCGTGCTTCAGCTTCTGGGCTGTCCGCACCGAGAACCTGCGGAACCTGATCTTTTTCAATGCCCGCAGAATCGCGGGTTATCCGATCAGCTTCTATCCCGCGATCATCCAGAAGATGCTGATCTATCTCATTCCGTTTTCGTTTGTCAACTACTTCCCGACCCAGTTTTTTTTGCGGAAAGACGACCTGCACCTTTTCTGGGGGGGATACATGTACTTGACCCCGGTGGTGGGCGTCATCCTGTTCCTGATCGTTTATCAACTGTGGAAGTTTGGCGTACGAAATTATACAAGCACGGGAAACTCCCAGTTTTATTAAAAAATTTAAAGGCAAGAAAGGACAATCCATGTGAAAAAGTATACCAATCTCATCGTTCTAGCTTTGATTGTACTCATCGGCATCGGTTATTTCCTCGTTCGTTACGTCAGCTTTAGCGATGTGCTGCTGTCCGTGGGGTATTATGACAAGAAAATCACCTTCATCAACACGGCCGATGTGCACGGGCACCTCGTTTACGACGAAGCGAACGGCGGTTACTATACGCTGGACGAAGTCAATACCGAAATGGGCATGCCGTTGATGAAGGGGATCGTCGATCAATTCAGGAAAAAGAATCCGGATTCGCTGTTCCTTGACAGCGGAGATATGTTCCACGGCACCAACGAAGCGAACGTCAATCAGGCGGAGGGCATTGTCGAAGCGGTGAACCTGATGGGATACGATGCGATGACGGTCGGCAACCATGATTTCGATTTCGGCCTTACCCGCTCGATGGAGATCAAGGACGAACTGAACTTCCCGATGCTGTCCGCGAATACCTACAATGATGGGAAGCGGGTGTTTGACGAATACAAGGTGTTTGAAGTGGGCGGCAAGAAAATCGGCGTATTCGGATTGGTCGTGCCCGAAGCTTTGTCGAACATGAATGTGTTTGACGACAGCAAGTCGGTTACGTTCGAAGAGCCGGCTCCGGCGGCCAGAAGGGTGATCGCCGAGCTGCGGGAGCAAAATGTGGACGCGATTGTTCTCGTTTCCCATTTGGGGGACGATCTGGACAGGCAATTGGTCAAGGATGTCGACGGGATCGACCTGATTTTGTGCGGACATCACCATTGGCTGTATAAGAAAGCGGAAAAGGTAAACAACACGTATTTGGTGGAAGCGGGCTCTTACAGCACGCATGTCGGTTTCGCCAGCATGTATTTCAAGAATGGCAAAGTGGCCAAGGTGACATGGTCGATCAAGCAATCGCAGGATCGTTCTCTGGAGGATCCCGCAGTGAAGAAAGTGGCCGACAAATATGAAGCGATTGCGATGGAACTGGGCAAGGAAGTCATCGGCACGTCGGATGTCGATCTGAACGGCATCCGCTCTCAGGTGAGAACGAAGGAAACCAACCTGGCCGATTTGATCGCCGACGCCATGAGAGAGCAGGGGAATGCCGATCTCGCCTTGCTGAACGGCGGGGGGATCCGCGAGAGCGTTCCGAAGGGCGAAATTAATCTTTACCGGGTAGGCAAGCCGCTGCCGTTCGTCAACTCGCTGGAGGTTGTGGAAATCAAAGGCCAGAAGGTGTATGAAGCGCTGGAAAGAGGCTTGCGCGAATGGCCTTACGGGGCAAGCAACGGGGGATTCCTGCAAGTGTCCGGCATCAGCTACGAATTCGACGGCTCCAAACCGGCGGGAAAAAGGCTCGTCAAGGTGTTGAAGGACGGAAAGCCGCTGGACAGGGATAAGGTGTATAAAGTGGCGACAAACGATTATCTGGTGGCCGGAGGGGATAACTACACCGAGTTCAAGGAAGGGAAATCGATCAGCAAAGGCGCCTTGTTGCGCGACGTGTTGGCGGCCTACATCAAGGAGCGGGGCACGGTGGCTCCCTCTACGGACGGCAGAATCAAGGTCATCAACCAAAGATACAATTAATCGTGGAAAGGAATGCGTATGGAGAAACAACTTATTGAACGAGTGCCAAGGTATTACGAGCCTTACGTGAATGACTGTTTTGCCAACGCCTATGCCGCGGTTCTGCTGCACATGGGCCAGGATCCGAAGATCATTCTTTCCGATTATCTGTCATTCATGTACGAGAAGGAAACCGAATATATCGGGACCAACTTTCTTTTCCGCTTCTCGACCTCGGTGGAATTTACGGAGGAGGAATTGAACACCTCCTATGAGTTTGCGTATTCGCCCGCGACCACCCCGTACAGCGAGTGGGTCGGGAATTCCGGGAGAAAGAAAGCGGAAGAAAAAATTCATTTCAACTTTTTTATCGAGGATGACGAGGAAGTGGCTTACGCCCGCCTGAAGCAACTGATCGATGCCAATCGTCCGGTCATCGCCGTCGTGGATCTGTTTGAAATGCGGTATCATCGGGCCTATCAGAAGGAACACGGCGTGCATGCGATCGTCATCACGGGCTACGACGAAGCGGAAGGCAGCCTCGAGCTGTTCGACAAATACGCGCTGTCCAGCAGCGATTTTGACGGGAAGCTGCCGATGGATGAAATCCATGCGGCCAGAACCTCGGACAGCCCCCGCGTCAATCCGATGGCCGGGGAATACAGGCGGCCGATCCGCAACCTGTGGATGGAGGTCGAGATCGGCGACCGGTTCAAAGTCACCGAGGAACGGCTGGCCTCGGTGATCGTGGAAAGCTGCGAAAGGATGGCCGGGCACCGACAGGTGCTCGGACAGTCCTGCGGCATCGGCGCGCTGGATACGTTCCGCAAGGAAATGTTGTCCAAGAAGGAACAAGCCTTGAATGAATACAACCAATACCTGTTCAGAGCTTACTATAACGAATTTTTCAAAAGGCTCAAACGGAGCCGGATTCGCTTTCAGGTGTTTATTGAGCAATTGAACTTCATGGTTCCGCAGGAAATCATTACGGATGTCGCCCGCGACCTGAGCGAATCGGCGAAGCACTGGGAAATCGCCGCCAATCTCGCGCTCAAGCTGGGCATATCCCGAAGGCTGACGCTGATCGATGATATCGACAAGCATTTGAAGGCGATCATGGAGCTGGAGGAACGGGCCGTCGACAGGCTGTATCGGTGCCGGTTTTAAAACCGGCCCTATTCTATAAAAATCTAGGAGGCTTATCATGTCAAACGTGGTGGAACAAATTAAGGAATCCTTGCAGGAAATTGCCGTGGGCATTGAAGGAAGGGAACTCACCGACGATATCCTGCTTTCGGATCTGGGTATCGATTCGATGAAATATGTGGAGCTGTTGGTGCTGATCGAGGAAAAATGCGATGTCGTTTTCGATGAATCCGATCTTGGTGTGGATGCATTAAAAAGTATAGGAGATCTGAGCGCACTGATCAGTAAAACGATTTCTCAAAAAGCGGGGTGACCCATGGATTTATGGAATGATTTGCAGCAGTCGATGCATGATCATGCCGAGCGTCCGGCATTGAACGATCCTGCGGATCGTCCGATTCGCTACGGCGAATTAATGGGCAAGGTGCGGGACATGTCGGATCGGCTCGTTCGCCTGATTCCCGCGGACAGCAGAGTAGCGGTGCTCGATGAGCACCCCTATTTCGAAGCGATCCACGTGCTGTCCCTCATTTCATTGCAGATGACGGTGGTTCCGCTGGCGTTGAAGTACGGCGAAGCCAGGTGCCGGCAAATTATAGAGCATACCCGCCCGAATGTGCTGCTTTCCAATGACCGGCGCTGCATTACCCCGGAGATTGCGGAGGCTTGCGAGGCGGCGGGAACCGTCATCATAACCGATCAAACCGGACGATTGGAGCTTCGCGACAGCGAAATGGAACGGTCCCGGCAGCGAAACGACGCTCCGATTCCGCCCTCCTTCATCATGTACACGTCCGGCAGCACAGGCAAGCCCAAGGGGACGGTGCTGACCTATCGCAACGTATTGGCCAACATCGCGGACATCCGAAGCTATTTCGAGATCACGCCCCGGGACTGTGTGCTGATCAACCGCTCGTTCAGCCATGCCTCGGTGATGACGGGGGAATTCCTGTATGGGCTGTTGTGCGGCGCGCGCCTTTATTTTTACAACGAGCCTTTTATTCCCCGCAGGCTGCTCGGTGTGATGGAGCGCCAGCAGATTACCGTATTTTGTACGACGCCGACGATTTTTTATCAATTGGCGCTGGATCGATCCGGGAACCGTTTGCCGGATTTGAAAAAAGTGGCCCTCATGGGCGAATTTTTGCATAAGCAGGTTGCGCTCAAAATCCATGAGCGGTTTCCCCATGTGCTGTTTTTTATGGTGTATGGGCAGACGGAGGCGGCGCCGAGAGTCACGTATTTGCCCCCGGCTTGCTTTGGCGTAAAGGAAGGCTGCATCGGCCAACCGCTGCCGAGCATCGAGTGCCGCGTCATCGACGAGAACGGGGAGAATCTGGGCGCAGGGAAAACGGGCGAATTGGCGATCAAGGGACCCAATGTGTTTTGGGGATACTGGGACGCGCCGGAATTGACTTCGGCCAAGCTGAGAAACGGGTGGCTGCATACCGGCGATGTCGTGTCGCTGGGCGCCGACGGGCTGCTCTATATTGCCGGCCGCAAGGACGATATGATCATCCGCGCCGGAATGAACATTTACCCGATTGAGATTGAGAATGTCCTGCTGGAGGATGAACGAATTCGCGAAGCGGTCGTATTCGGAAAGGCGGATTTGAAATACGGACAAAAAATTCATGTCAAGGTTGTTCCCGAGGCCGGCGTGCCATTGGCGGATGCGGATGTGATCGATATCTGCAAAAGCAAATGCTCTCCTTATCAGTACCCTGACGCGGTTGAAATTGTTGCCGAGATTCCGCGAAATCAAGCAGGAAAAACGATGCGTAGACAATTGATATAGCAGCCCGACACAATCATACCATTCGAAATAGAAGGAGGAAGTATTAACAATGGCAATGACAGAGGAACAGGAATTGGTTTTGGAACTGTCCCAGTTTCGCAATACGAACAAGGAACGCATTCATGAGCTTGTCAAGAAAAAATTGGATTGGGCGGAGATTTTGGGGCATTTGATGTACAACAGAACGGCGGGGATCGCCTATCATGTGCTTCGCCAATGCGAGGCGCCGTTTTTCAATCGGGAGTTTGAATTCAGCCTGTATTTAATGCATCAAATTCAATCGCAACGGACCGGGTCCCACAAAAACTATATCGTGGAAATTGCCCGGGCAATGAAGGAGAGCGGGATTCCCCACGCTTTTCTGAAGGGCGCCATCCTGGCCCATTCCATCTATCCGCTTGGATGCAGAATTTCCAGCGACATCGATATCTTGCTTCGCTCCGGCGATTTGACCGAGTGCGGCAACGTGCTGCGGGGCCTTGGCTTCATTCAGGGCTTCTACGACGAGAACGAGCATGTGGTCAAGCCGGCCACGCGCAGGGATATATTGACCCATCGGATGAATTACGGCGAAGTCGTTCCTTACCGCAAAGCGGTCGACGAACCCGGGATCAACCTGATCGAGATTGACATCAATTTCTCGCTGGACTGGGTCGCCCAGGGAACGGAAGCGGCTGTGGAGAAATTCATTCAGGAAGCGGAGGATTACGAGTTCAACGAGGGCCAGCAAATCAGCTCGCTGCCGAAGGAATATTTCCTCGCGCATCTGTGCGTTCATTTGTTCAAGGAAGCGGCCGTGCTGACATGGGTCGAATACCAGCGCGATCTCGGATTGTACAAGTTTGTCGATATATACGGTTTTCTGACGGATCCCCATATCGCGATCAACTGGGATGCCTTTATCGACATTATTCAATCCAACGATATCGTCAAAGAAAGTTACTATGCTTTGGACTACACCCGGACGTTCTTCCCCGTATTGGGCGAAAACCGGCCGTTTATGGATATGATGGATCGCATCAAACCGCAGAACACGGATTATCTCGAGCAGGTTGTGGACGCTTCCGACGCTTCGATGATTTATGAGTGGAAGACGGATCTGATCTCGCGGTTTTTCGATATGAAGCGTTACAAAAGCTTGGGCATGACGGCTAACAAGAGATAAGCGGCCTAGCGGCGAATCACTGGCGCCGTAATGTAGAAAATACAGGTGATCAGGATGAAAAAAAATGAGATGGTATTCAGCAGCAAGAAAGGCGTGCTGCTGGCATTCGAGGGGATCAGCGGCTCGGGCAAGAGCGAGGGAATCGTCAAGCTTTCCAGGCGGCTCCAATCGGAGGGGCACGTTGTGACCGTGGTCGAATGGAATTCCAATCAAATGATCAGGGGCGCGGTGAAGGCGTTTCACCGCGTCAGGATGCTGACCCCGTTCGTGTACAGCGTGTTTCAATGGATCAGTTTCTTTATTGATTATTGCATCGTCATCATCCCTGCATTAAAAAAGGGCCATATTGTGATCGCGGACAGGTACGTCTATACGGCTTTGACCCGCGACGCCGTGAACGGAGCCTATCGGCCGCTCGGGAGAATGCTTCATCGTCTGGCCAGAGTGCCGGACTGGATTCTTCTATACGATACTTCTCCGGGTATTTGCCATGAACGGATCAAGAATAGGGGCAAAGCGCTGTTCCATCCCAACACATCCATTCATCGAAACAAGCGGATTGAAAACAAGGAATTGTACTATTTGAGCAAAATGCGCGACGAATATATTTCCATGCTGTCCGAATTGAATCTGGAAGGCAAAGCGAATGTCGTCGTCGTCAACAATGAATGGAACGATCTTCATATCGATTTGGAACAATATATCGATCAAAAAATGGGAAATTCCAGTTATCGCTTTAATCATAGCTGATTGAGAAGTGTGGCGAATCTGCGGGCAACGGCGATCGGAACCCCGTGCCCATCCCGGTGCCGTCTGTTTTCACCGCACCTTGAAGAAGGATCGTGAAGAGGAATGGAACTGCTGGAGTATTTGAATAACATCCTGGTGACTTGCCATTATCCGGTCACCTTTTCAGGAGATGCGCCAAACGTTCTGAATCGATGGCTCGTCCGAAGCGTGGAGGCGAGCCCGTCCGCCGGATGGGGGCCGAAGCCCGTGCTGGATACCTCCGGCCGGATTTTGCTCCGCCATGAATTCACCTTGCTGGAGAAAGAAACGGTGGAGAACAACTGGAGATATTACAACTCCGATCTGGTGAGCGTGTACCGGGAGCCCAATTCGCCCCGAAAGCTGTTTACGCTGGGGGAGAACAAATATCTGTACAGTCTGGCGAACGTCTACTGCGAGCAGGAGCGGGATGTGCTGCTGAGCATGCTCGCCTATATGCCGACGCCGTTCAAGATCTGGATCAACGGCGAACTGGTATTCACGTCGAGCCACGAGTATGTCGTCAACCATTATTTTTTACTGTACCGGTTTCGTAAAGGGAACAATCTGATGCTGGTGGAAAATGCGCTGGATCTGCAAGTGCCGGTCCAACAGCAGGAATTTAACCTGAAATTAAATCCGTTGAGCTATTTGTTCCCCGGAAAGAACCGTTTTGAATTGCTGGACAAATCGTTTATCGAGCTGCTTCGCTCCTCGTGGTGCCTGTTTACCGAGAAGGTATACCATGCCCCCGGCGAGGATATTCGCGTCGTGGCGCTTCCCCGGTATTTCGGCGGGAGCAGGGAAACGCAAGTGAGGATCGCCGTTTACGATCGAAAGGATCGGTTGGTCCAATCGGCGACGGGCACGGCGTCCGGCAGGATATCCGTCCGCTGCCCCGACGGTTGCCCCGAGGGCGTGTATCGCCTGAGGGCGGAGAGCGTCGACGGGAGCGCTTCATCCTCCGATATATATATATTTATCGGGGATTTTGCGGAGAGGAGCGCCGCTTTGCTGCGGCAATCCGAGGCCCGGCAGGACAGCGGCGCCGATCTGGTGCTGTCCATGAGGGAGCAGGTGGAAATGCCGGCCGTGTTCCGCGGCTTGAACCAATACTTCATTGCCGGCATGAGCGATGATATGCTGCGAAGCGTGGCGGCGTTCGAAAATTACCTGGATTCGCCCGACGCGGCGGAGAAAAAGAAATTTTACGAGGTGTTCGGCTCCCATTACATGGTGTTTGACGACAAGCCCAACGGAGACGGCTATACGACCTACAGCTTCGAGCTGCCGCGAGACTACGACCCGGGGAGAAGATATCCGCTCGTCGTTTTTTTTCACGACGGGTGGGGCAGGGCGTATCCCGTCCGGTTGCCGTGGGCGCGCCATTTCGATGTGACCGATGCGATCGTCGTCAACCTGATCGGCATCGGCGCGCCCAACTATGTGGACGATATTCGCACGGTTCGAACGATCGCGCGGATCATGGACAACTACCGCATCGACCGCAGGCGGGTTTACGGCATCGGCTTCTGCACCGGCTCGATCAAGCTGTACCGGATCGCTTTCATCGCGCCGGACCTGTTCGCCGGCGTCGCCTCCCTGCTCGGCGATCCGAGGCTGGACGTTTACGAGCCGGAATACGAGTACCTGAACAACATCGATCATACCGCCGTGTATGGGCTGAACAGCGTGGAAAACTGGTTTTTCCACAGCGCCCGAAAAATCGATTTTTTGCGGCGGACCCGCCGTTCGAAGATTTGGGCGTATCACGGTTTTACGCACAACGAATTCAACTCGCTGCACAATTCCAAAACGCTGTTTCGGAAGCTGATCGCGGCGAGGAGGGACAGGTACCCCCGGACGCTGAGCTTTCGTCCGGTCGATCCGAGCCATGTCAAATCGTATTGGCTCAGGGTGGAGCGCATTCGGGATTTGTGCGCCAAAGCGACCGTGCGCGCGGAAATCCGCTCTCCCGGCAAAATCGAAATCACGGCCCGCAATATCGACGAATTCAGCTTGCTTCTGAACGCCGAGGCGATGAAGCTGAACGATGAAATCGAAATTGCCGTGAATGGGCTGACGCGTTCGGTCTCGTTGGGCAAGTGCGCCAGAGTGTGGGTGGCCCTGTCGGACCAGCGCATGGATATCGGCCTCAAGCCTTTGTCCAAAGCAAGGTTCGGCAAGGAGTACGACCGGGTGGACGTGGCGGAGGATGCGATGGGGATCAAGCAGGTTTACTTGCATCGGTGCGTGTTCGTTCGATCGGACAGCGGCAAAGAGGAGGACCGGGCGTTCAGGAAAAAGCTGTCTTATTTGCTGCAAAATCCGATCAAGGACCGCTACATCTTCTACCGGTACGAATCGCGCAGCGAGAGCGAGCTGGAACATGAACCGGAGTGCGATATGAACACGGTTCATATGGTGGATGTCCGCCACGTCAGCGACATGCAGCGGCGCTTGCTGGAGCAAGCCGGGCTTCGGCTGGAAGTATCGGGCATGGCCTTTGCGGAAAAGCAATTTTCGGGCCATTATTTCGCGTTTATCAAATGCGAGGACCCGCGGCGCCCCGGCCGTTTCCGGCTGATTGTCGCCTATAACGGCGACGAATTGCAAAGCGAAATCATTCAGTTCATGAACACGTTTGACACCAATCCTTTGTTTTGGCATGATGCGGTGATCTGTCACAATCGGAATTATTATTCCTTCAGGTACAGAGAGGCCCATCACTTTATAGGAGGGTGAAAGAAATGAACGTCGACCTTTTTCGTTATGAGGAAAACTTTTTCAATTGCAGGAATGCGCAAATTGTCATGTACCTGAGATCGAAAAACGTTCCGGTCGATTTTTATTTTTATAATTCATTCGAGGACACCGGTGACATATACCGGCATATTTTCGTGGACGACCGCAATCGGTGGCTGTTTATGAATCGTTGTTTGCGCACGGCGGAGGATTACGGTTTGCTGGGCGTGGAGATCGACAGGGTGCATTGCCCCGATTTTCAAATCGTGAAGGAATTGGTTGACGAGCGGCGGAACGCCTCCGTGTTTGTATGGCTGAATAATTACTACATCCCCCACAAGGAGCATTACGCGAAGGAGAAGGCGCACCATTCCTATATTATTCACGATCGAAAAAAAGAGGGCCGCCGCGAGTATCTGGTCCAGGACCCGCCGAAGTTTCTCGACTATATCGATGAGGACACCATCGGGAAAGCCTATGAAGACGGCACGGACATGTTTAAAATCGTCACCGCTCCGGTCGTGCATCCTGCGGACCCGGACAGGCGCGAGATTGCGGACAAATTTGCCGGATGGGCCCGCGACTTTCAAGACGACTTCTCGTTTTATGATCACGCCCGCCAAATGGTGTCGGAAATCGCCGATTCGCCCAATGACAGTTGGAGCCATCGAAAAAGCGTGCTGGAAAAGCTGAGGTTCGCTTTTTCCATGATTTTCAGTTCCCGCTTTCTGTTCGCCAGATTTCTGGAGGTCATGTCGATGAACCCGGAATGGGTCGATACGGCGCTGCGTTGCTCCAAAGCTTCCGAATCGATTCGCGGCTATTTGAACAAGGCGATGTTCAGCCGGCGCTTGAACGATGCGGTTTTAAACGAAAAAATCGCCGTGCTGCAAGAAGAAGAGGCCGCTTTTGTGGATCGGCTCAAGGAGTACGTATAGGATTTTGAACCGTCGAAGGAGGCAAGCCATGGATGTACTGAAGCTGCCGTTGGCCGATCCGCCGATCAAAGGACTGCTCAGATGGCCGTACACGCTTTCGATTACGCATCAACACGAAAAAACGTGGCCATGGTTTTACTGCAACTTTATTCAGCTTTGGAGCACGCAGGACTTTATGGAAGGAAGGGAACTGTTTTTCGATTTTTTCAGAGGCAACAACAATGAATTGTATTATAACAATCCGTTCCTGTTGGCTTGCGCTTTGAATTTCGACACCATGTCCTTCCTGAACGAAGGGAACCTTATCGATTACTTCACCGAACAGATGTGCTGCGGGTATTACCCGGTTGTTTTTATCGATGAATCGCGCATATCGTACAGCCCCGTGCACGGGGGCGCTCCATTTCCCCACCACCTGATGCTGTACGGCTTTCATCGGCAGGATCGGATGTTTGACGTCGGCATGTACGACAAGAGGTGGATGTACGGGATGACGCGCGTTTCGTTTGAGGAATTCGTCGAAGCGTTCTTCTCGATGAAAAAGGAAACGAAAGGCACAAGCGCCGTGTATGAGCGGACGTTTCTCTACAAATTTAACGAGGTGGCGGAGTTTGCTTTCGACAAGACGGCCGTGATCAACGAAATCCGCGATTACCTCAACTGTGAAACCGGGCTGAACCGGATCAATTTCAATCCCCCTCCCGAGGTGTACGGGCTTGAGGTGTACCGGTGTCTGAGCGGATATTACCAGGCTTTGAAGGACAAGTATCCGTCCCTGAACATGCGGGGAGTGACCCGCCACCTGAACACGCTGGGGGAGCACAAAAGAGGGATCATCGAGCGCATTCGCTACTACGTTCGGATCGGAGCGATGAAATCCGACGACGCGCTGTTGAACGGGTTTGAGGATTTGGCCAAACGCGCGGAGATCATGAGGCTTTTGTTGCTGAAATATTATTTGACGGCGGACGGGCAGCATTTGGCGAAAATCATTGAAGAATTGCATCGCTTCCGGCCCGAGGATCAGCGCTTGATGGAGCAGCTATTGGCCGATCTGCAAGCATAAATCGGGGCGATGCCGGCCCGTGTTCGAGGGGGGTGGATGTGTGATGGAATGGAAGGAAAAGCTGGAGCATTGGGTCGCCCACAGCCATTGTCCGGTTACTTTTTCGGGCGATATGCCGGGCGCGATGTCCAGATGGCTGGTCCGCAGCGGGTATGCGGACGCCTCAACAGGGGACGCGCTGCCGCGCTGCGAATTGAGCGGAAGAGTGCTGGCTTTGAGCGAAGTGAACTTGCTGCCGGCCGAGGAAGCGGAAGCCAACTGGAAATTCGTCATTTCCGATGAACTGGAAAGGTTCCAGCAGGTGAACTCGTTTCGGCAGTGCTTTACGATGGCTCCCAACAAATACGGATATAACCTGGGCAACATTTATTGCGAACAGGCGTGCGACGCGCTGATCCAAATCATCGTTTTTCTTCCGGCGCCCGTTCGGGCCTGGATCAATGGCGAATTGATCTTTACCGGAAGCGCCGAGTACTTCTTCAAAGAGGAGTTCGTGATGTGCCGGCTGGCGGAAGGATGCAATACGGTGCTGATCGAAAGCCCGCTGGGGTTGGAAATACCGCTGCATCCGTACGGTTTTACGTTCAAATGGGTGCCGATGCGCTTTTTGGAGGATCACAGCGGGAAACATCCGTTTTTGGATGAATCGTTCATCGATTGGCTGCAACGCGGATTGCAGACCGTTCCCGAGAAAGCCTGTTTTGCGCCGGGGGAAGACATCGCCCTGATGGTGCTGCCCCGCTATATAGAGGGCGGGGGAGAGGAAGATGTGAAGATCACGGTGTATAACGCCGGAGGGGAGCGGCTGGCCCGATTGTACTCCGGCACCTGCCGGAGGGTGGTCGTCCCCGTGGACGAGCGGCACAGCGGCGGGGTGCTGCGGATCGAAGCCGAGAGCGTCAGGGGCGATAAAACGGCTTCCGATGCGCTGGTGTTTTTCGGGGATTTTCATCGGGCGTGCGCCGGATATCTGGAGCGGGCGGCGGCCAGGCCGGATGTGGGCGAGCGGACGCTGCGACGCCTGCGGGGAATCATGGACACGCCGCGGTTTTTTCGCAGCATCGGCCAGTATATTCCCGCCGATGTGTACCGCCTGATGTTTTCGAATCTGGCGCACCTGTCCCACTTTCTGGATATCCCTCCCGCATCTTCGAAGGTTCGGCCGGAATTCGACGTGTGGGGCCACGCGCTGATCGAGTTTACCGATCATCGGTTTGATCGGGGATTCAGGGAACACAGCATCTTTTTGCCCGCCGGTTATGATCCCGACAGGACATACCCGCTGGTCGTGTATTTCAACAGCGGCCATCCGAAGCAGCTCTACACGGAGGAGCTGCCGTGGCTGCGCCGGTACGCCTGCACCGAGGCCGTGGTCATCAACACGATCGGCGTGGGCTGGACGAATTATGTGGACGATTTGTCCGTGATCCACACCTTGTCCGACATGATCGCCGGGCTGAATATCGATCGCAGCCGCATCTATGCGATCGGATTTTGCGCAGGGGGGGTCAAAGCGTTCAAAGCGGCTCTGCGCATCCCCGATCTGTTTGCGGGCATCGCCAGTATGGCCGCTTCCCCAAGGCTCGACATCAATCGTCCGGAATTCGATCTGTTGGACAATATAGAGGAAACCGCGGCGTACGGACTGTTTAATATCGAAGACTGGTTCTTTAACCACGCCAGAAACCAGATGGTTTTTCAGCGCTTCAAACGGTCGCGGACCTGGACCTACTACGGATTTATGCACAACGAGTTAAACAATCTGTACAATTCCAAAGCGCTGATGGATCGGCTGATCGCCGAACGCAAACCGAAATATCCGAAGCGGATTCGCTTTACGGTCATCGAGCCGCCCTTCAACAAATCGCATTGGGTTGTCGTGGACTATATCGAGGACTTGAACGTCAAAGCCGTGATTCACGCGGAGGTTACAGCCAAGGATCGGATCGAGGTTCACGCGCAAAATATGACGTGCTTCAGCCTGCTGCTGAACCGCGTCGCGCTGGAATTGGATCACAGGGTCGAGCTTTGCGTGAACGGCGTCAGCCTGATCGTTCGTCCCGGCGAATATGCGCGGGTAACGATTTCCCTGCATGACGGCCTGATTGCCGAAGATACCGTTTTGCTGACGCAAGAGGCGTTCGAGCAAGCCTATGACCGCATCGGGTTCGAGGAGGGGATGCTGGGCATCAAACAGGTTTACTGGCAGCCTTGCAAGGTGGTAAAGCCGGGAAAGCCGGATCAGCAAAATCGCTCCATCCTGCGGAAGCTGAACTATTTGCTGCAAATTCCGATGCCGGAGCGGGGGGAGTTTTACCGCTATGATTCGTGCGATGAAATGGACATGGAGGGCGAAGTCCGCTCCAACTATATTCATATCATCGACGCCGAACGCCAGAGCGGGATGCAGCGGCAGTTGCTCGACTCGTTGGGCATTGCGATCAGCGGGGAGGGCATGACTTATCGGAGCATTCGTTTTACGGGGGACAGTTTTGCCTGCATCAAGTGCGCCAATCCGCGCAATCCGGATTACTCGATTCTGATTGTGGCTTTCAACCGCCCCCATCTGGAAGCTCCGATCGTTCAATTTTTCAACTCGATCGACGACAATCCGCTTTTCTTCAACGATGCGGTGATTTACAACCAGGGCCGATTCACCGCTTTTCGAAACCGCGTCTCTAAAAATCTCTATCCGCTTGGAGGGTAATTATGGATCAGAAGACTTTGCAACAATGGGCCGGGCAATACGGCACCCCGCTGTATGTGTACGACGGCGATAAGATGGAGGAGCAGTACGAAAAGTTGAAAGGCTGTCTTCCGGAAAAATTCGAGGTGTTTTATTCCGTCAAATCGAATCCGCTGCTGGGGGTTTGTCAACTGTTCCGCAAGCTGGGCAGCCGGATCGAGGTCGCCTCTTCGGGAGAGCTGCACACCGTGCTGGCCGCGGGGTATGAGCCGCACAACATCATCTTCACCAGCCCCGGGAAAACGAGGGAGGATCTGGCCCTTGCCATCGACCGGCAAATTTACAGCATCAACATCGAGTCGGTGGAAGAAGCGGAGACGATCAACGAGATGGCGGCGGCGCGGGCGAAGCGGGTCAACCTGGCGGTGCGCGTCAATCCCAATTTCGCCATTTCCGGCGCGGGCCTGCGGATGACGGGGGCGCCGACCCAATTCGGCATCGATCAGGACGATGCGGATGAAGCGATCCGACGCATTCAATCCCTGCCCTGCGTCAATTTGATCGGCGTCCATGTATTCAGCGGCTCGCAGATGCTGGATGCGAACAATATCATCGGGGCGATGCGGGAAATTATCCGGCTCGCCGTCGAATTGTCCGATAAGCACAAATTCGATCTGGAGTTTCTCGACCTGGGGGGCGGATTCGGCATTCCCTATTTCAAGGGAGAGGAATATCTGGATATGAACCGGCTCAAGGACGGCTTGGCGGAAATCTGGTCCGAGTCGGGAGACCGGCTTCGCCATACCCGGATCGGCGTCGAAAGCGGCAGGTTTCTGGTCGCGGAGTCGGGCGTTTTTCTGAGCAAAGTACTTTATGTCAAGGGATGCAAAGGCAGCAAATATGTCGTTTGCGACGGAGGGTCCAACCAGCACGCCTCCTCCGCTTTTCTGGGGAGGTATGTGCGCAACAATTTCCCGATGTACCTGTTGGGGAAAGAGGACGCTCCCCGGCAGGAGGTCAATGTGTCGGGTCCGCTCTGTACGCCCACCGATATGATCGGCCAACGAGTCGCGCTTGCGGAAGCCGAGCCGGGCGACATTTTGGCGGTCGGGCAATCGGGCGCTTACGGGTTGACGCACAGCCCCACGCTGTTTTTGAGCCACCCGATGCCGGCGGAGATTTTGCATTACCGTCATCGCGTCACCATTCTGAGGGAAAGGGGGGAAGCGGAAGATTTTCTTTACAGGCAGCATCCGTGGATGGAGCCGGAGGAGCTTTCGCGATCTCATGCCTGAAGCGTTCAATCTGGTGCAATACCTTACCGTGAAACGGGATAAAGGCGTTATCGTCTGGCTGTTCAACATCGGCGCGGAAAAATACTGGAACCCGGTTCACGCCGGCATTGTCGACCGCAGCGAGGATCGGATCGTCAACCGGGTGGAAGAAATGAATTTGCTGCTGTGCCGGCCGCAGGATATTTTGATTTTGCGGGAACAGCCGGACGAGCGCTATTTGGCGAAGCTGGAGGAATGGGGATTTTCGGTTCCGCAATTCCTGGTGCCGGAGCATGGGGATGAGGATCTTCCCATCTCCGAGCTGGTGCTGAGGGATGAGAAGCTGCAGCGGCGGCTGGCCGATTTGGCCGCGGACCGCGAGGATGTCCATCTCGTTCCTTACGGCGTCACGCATCTGGAGGAGCAAATCGCCGCGAATTGCCGGCTGCGGCTTCACGGTGCGCCGTCGCAGGTGAACACCGTGGTGAACGATAAAATATTCAACCGGGTCATGGCCGAACAGTTGGGGTTTGAAGTGTGCCAGGGGAAGATCTGCCATTCGGTGGAGGAGGTTCGGGCCGCTTGCGACGAATTGATGAATCGTCCCCCTTTCTTCGAGAAGGTGATCATCAAGGAGCCTTACGGCGCGTCGGGAAAAGGGCTGTATATCGTGGAGAGCGCGGACAAGCTGTCGTCGATCCTGGCCCGGATTTCCCGCTTCTCCCGCCGCAACAGCGAGGCGAAATGGCTGGTGGAGGGCTGGTATCGGAAAAAAGCGGACATCAACTATCAGATTTACGTATCCCCGGAGGGTGCTGTCGATGTGTTCTCCATCAAGCGGCAAATTTTGCGGGATACCGTCTATATCGGCTCGCAGATGCCGGCCGAGCTGGACGACGCGGAGCTGCAATCCTACCGCGCTTTCGGAGAAGCGATCGGCGCGTATTTGTTCTCGATTGGGTACGTCGGCGTGGCGGGGATCGATTCGATCATTGCGGAGGACGGCCGAATCATTCCCGTGATCGAAGTCAACGGGCGGTTCACATTGTCTACGTATATTTCGTTTGTGGACCGCGTGCTGAATGGAGAGAAGCGATTCAGCCGCTATTTCAAAATTTTTTCCGCCGTGCCTTACACGCACGCGGAGCTTTGCGCGGCGTTGGAGCGGGAAGGGCTGCTCTATCGGCCGGAGCGGGGCGAAGGCGTCGTGATCTATACGTCGGGCACGCTTCCGTACAGGCCGGATCAGGCGAACGGCATGTATTCGGGCAGGATGTTCGCCCTGATTATGGCTCCAAACCAGAGTGCGCTGGAACAATACAATGCGCGCCTGGAAGCTTTTGTGGACGGGTTTCTGAACGTGCGTTCGAGCGTCGGATAAGAATGCGCGGAGGGAGCCGGAGGACAAAGGAGGGATTTTGATGAAATACCGTTTTTCGCTTTACTGCAATTTGCCCAACGACAGCTACGACGGTTCGGATTTTGTCGGCGTCGTCTCGGATATCGGGCGATATGCCGATCAATACGGGTATGAGGGAATCTTGTTTCATTTCAACCATCGGATGATGGACCCGTTTATTTTGGGCTCGCAGATCATCCAGAACACCCGGCGTCTGTCGCCGATTATCGCCGTGCAGCCGCCTTACGCTTCGCCTGTTTCAACGGCCAAAATGATCCAGGGGATCGCGTATTTGTACGGTCGCAAAGTGGTCTTGAACATGATTACCGGCGCGGCTCCGAGAGAACTGGAGCATATTCACGAGCAGTTGGACCACGATCAAAGATACGCGCGGTTGGCCGAATTTATCGAGGCGTTGAAGCTGATGCTGCGTTCCGACGATACGGTAACCTACGAAGGCAGCCATTACCGTTACACGAATCTGGAATTGAAGCCGGTTCTGCCTCCCGCGTTGATGCCGGAATTTTTCGTCGCCGGTGCGTCGGCCGCAAGCACCAATCTGGCGGTCAGCCATGCGGATGTGTTCATCACCCACCCGGAGCCGGCCGAATTGTTCGAGGAGCATTTCGCCGAGAAATTGAAGCCTTCCGGGATTAAAATCGGCATCAAGATCGGCGTGATTGCCCGCGAAACCCGCGAGGCGGCCTGGGAGATCGCGAAGGACCGCTATCCGCAAAGCTCGCGGGGCAAAATCATTACCCGGATGAAGATCAAGTCCGAGTCGGAATGGCTGCGCCAAATGGCTTTGTTGGGCACCGATTCGGAGCAATACGACCAGGTGTATTGGATGGGCGGCTTCAACAGCGGCGTGGCGAACAATCCGATCTTGGTCGGCAGCTATCAGGACGTGGCCGAATACATGGAGAGGTATTTGCAGTCCGGCGTCAGCGTGGTGATTGCCGCCGGCATCTACAGCGAGGACGATTTCGCCCACGCGAATGAAGTGTTCCGCAACATCCGGGCGGAGGAACAGCCGGATGCCGAAGATTCGCTCAAGCCCCGCCTGACCTTATGAGAAGCCGTCGCGCTTGAGCAGAAAGTACCCGTATTCTATCGGGTTTTTGTAAGTATGGTACCACGTCTTTTTCATTTTTCCCTCTCTGAAAGCGTACCGTTGGTCCCTGCCGTTGACCTCGATCAATTTGACCTCGCCCTGCCGATCGACGCCCACATCCAGGCCGAGGTCGGCCAGGCCCTTCGTCTGGCCGTCCAGCCTGCGGGCGATGCGCAGCGAAGTCTGGGCCACCCGCGCCTGGGTGTGATCCACGGGCAAGCCGCTGTGCGCAAACAGCGTTTCGCACGATTTCACTTTTCCCCCGCGGGCGACGTTCGTCAAAAACCGGCCTTTCCCGGCCACTTTTCCCACCATGCCTGTCACGTGCCATAACCCGCTGCCGTTCTTTTGAACCGACACGCGAATATCGAAGGGCCTGCCTTTGTAACGGGGCAGCTTGATTCCTTCCTGGATCAAGTAAGGCTTCGATCCGATTTTTTTCTTCAAGGCGGAATACGCCGCCGCTTCGTTCAATGTTTTTCGGGCCCCGGCGCTTCTCAAAACCCAGCGGGCGCTTTCCCCAGAGCGCGACAGCTTGTAGATGCCCTTGCCCACGCTGCCGCTGCGGGGCTTGATGAACAGCGCGTTGAATTGCCCGGCCATGCGGCTCAGTCCCCGCCTGGAAAATCGCCGCGTTTTGGGGAGATGCGGGGTGAGAAACGGATCCGCCCGGAGCCATTGGCAAATTTTCAATTTATCGTATCGGGTTTGGCGGTTGAAGACGCGGCTGATCCCGCACAGCTTCCTCAGCTTTTTCCGCGCCCCGGTGGAAAAAGGCATCGCCCGATTGTGCACAACGGCGGGGATGCTCTTTTCCGCCCGGCGATATGCGCCCCCTTTTTTCACCCACCCGCGAGCTTTTCTTTTACCAAAATCAATTTGGTTCAGGGTCATCAGGAACACGCTCAAATTTCTCGATTTCGCCGCTTTGTGATAAAAATCCAGCTTTTCGTATCCCGTGCGTTTCAGGGGCACCTTGGCAAACACGTCGGAATCCATCAAAATGCCTATCGTCCGTTTCAATTTCATTCCCCCCTCCACATTATATAATACAGTTTGCCGCCAAAGGGCAACGGCATTCACCTATGGCAATGGGTGGAAAAAGGCAACCTTTTTTTGTGCCAATTCGTCAAAGTATACACAGAAAGGAGAGAAACAGTGTGAAGAAAAAAGGATGGCTTATTTTATGTTCCGTGATGATGGTTTTTGCGGTGGCGGGATCGGTGTCGGCCGATCGTTCGATTACGCTGGTGGTCAACGGGCAGACTCTTTCCCCCGACGTTCCGCCGCAATTGGTCCAGAATCGGACGATGGTTCCCGTTCGCTGGGTAGCCGAAGCGCTGGGCGCGACGGTGGATTGGGACGAGGCTCATCAAACCGTGCGCGTCGATACGAAGGATTCTTCCGCACGGCAGGAGCAGGATGAGGACCTGGCGGCTGCGCAGCGGCAAATCGAGCTGCTTCAAAGCTGGATCGCGGCCGATTCCGCCGATGCGGCGGCGGAGACGTGGGCCGAGGCGGTGAAGCAGCGAAATGGCGCTGTGCAATTCGCCATGCTGTCGCCGGCGTTGCAGCGGCAAACCGGGCAAGCCTTCAAAGAACTCAATTGGTCCACCGGGGTTTCCAGCCCGTGGATCGAGCGTTACACGATAACGGAAGGGACGAATGCCGGCGGCACGAGCCGCGTGTTCGAAGCGGCGTTTGAAACCGCCACGTCCACCGGGAGCGCCGGAGCGGTGACGGTGCGAATCACGGTCGATTCGTCGGACCAACAGTGGCGCATTGTCAACCTGGAGGGTGATCAGGCAGCGGAGGCGCTGACGGTGCTTCCTTCGACGGCGCCTTCCGAGGCGGATGATCCCGCCCGGGTGGAGCTGCAAGCGTACCGGGGAATGCAAATGATCGATCCGAATACGGCCTTTCTCTGGGGCGTGCGGCGGCACGAGCCGGCCCTTTGGCGGACGGACGACGGAGGCGAGCGTTGGGATAGCGTATCGTTGAAAGGGCTGGCTCTGCAAGCGGATGATCTGCCGAGCGGCCTGGTCTATTTTCTGGATTCGGAAACGGGCTGGATCAGTTGGAGCGACGGAAGCCGGGTCAAGGTGGCCGCGACGGCGGACGGCGGGGCGCATTGGAGCACCGTGGATCTGGACGGCGTGCTTTATCCGCTTCAGATGAGCTTTATCAATTCGAAGCAGGGCTGGTTTGCCGCGTCGTCCGACGGAGCGATGTCGCATACTCAAAAAACGATTTACCGCACGGAAGACGGCGGACGGACGTGGGAAGCGGTATCGAGCGACAGCGGTTATGTCGCGGGCGGTTCGCCGACGCCGGATGCGCTTACCGAAGTCGGATACTTGCGGGGAATGGTATTTCGCACGGCGACGGAAGGATATGTGACGATTGCCAACCCGGTCAGCTCGGACCTGTACTTTTACCGGACCGTGGACGGCGGCGAGCGATGGACGCCGGTGGAACTGAGCGTTCCGGCGGCGGTTGGAAAGGACTATGCCTCGTCCGAATTTTCCACGCCGGTTTTCCTTGGGGAGAACAAACGGGATGGCAAAATGATCGTTCGCTTCGGCCAGGCGGACAAATATACCGCTGTGGTGTACACGTCGCGCGACGGCGGGGCCACGTGGCAGTCCGGCGCGATTTTGCCGCAGGCTGCGACGCCGGATCGCGTGGAAAATGTCCATTTCACGGACATGGATCACGGCTGGGTTGCCTCGGGCCGGGCATTGTATCGCACGACGGACGGCGGAGCGACATGGCGGCCGGTGGCCGGGGACGATACGTTCAACCAAACGCTCAAAGAGGTTTCGCAAATGGAACAAATGCGATTTTTTGAAGGAGCGGCGGCGAAGGGCTGGGTGCTGCTTGTGTCCGACCAGCGCGATCGGCTGAGCCTGCTGCAGACGTCCGACAGCGGCGATACCTGGAAGCCGATAATGGTATCGCGGTAGCTTTTTCCGCGGTGGTTTTCGGCGAGTCGGACCGTGCCGGACCGGCGCTTGCGCGCCCGTGGGCCGGTTTTGCGAGTCGGGGTTTGTTTTTCGCGGGCGGGTTTTGCTTTTGGAGAGAATAGCATCTGTCTGTTTAGGGGAGAATGGCGTCTGTCAGGAGACGGTCGATTCATTCATTTCAATTCTGCTCCTATTGGTTTTTAAGTTGAAATTTTGCAGTCAACGGGTGTTTTCCTGCGGCCACGGGAGGATCTGGAATCTTTTTTCCTTCCGTGCCCGCTTGGGTGCCAATACCTGCAAAAGTGCATCTATTTCGGGCATGTTTCGGGTTTCGTGGAAAATACCTGCGATAGTGCAGGTATTTCAAGGCTGACCGCCGAAAATGGGGTGCTGAGCGCAGAATACCTGTACTATTGCAGGTATTTCCTTCGGTTGCCTCGTCTACGGAAAAAATAGATGTACTTTTGCAGGTATTTTAGCCTGAAAGGTTCAAAATCGGCCGCTTTCAGATCGAGCGGCGTGCGAGTTTGCGTGATCGATTCTACGTCCGGTGCAAGGCTCGGCCCGCGGTCCGGTCCGCAGTCTGACGTTCGGTTCGCCTGCGGTCCGGTGCACAATTCGGTCCGTTGCCCCGCCGGCGACTCGGCCTTTTTTCACCACGCTTTTAGGCAAAGCAAATAAAGCCAACGAAGCGGAATGCTTTTAAAGGTGCCGCAAGGAAAGCTGCCCCCTTTTGTTGTGTGTCAACAATGGGGGCAGTTTGTAATTGCCTGGCGCTTTTTCTAATTTTCCGTTGTCTGTAAAATCGCCTCTTGCATAATGCCGATCATCGCCTTCAACTCCGATTCGCTGCTGACAAGCGGCGGCATGAAGACGATGACGTCGCCCATCGGCCGGGACAGCATTCCAAGCTCCCGCATCTTCAGCGTCGTTTGGTAGCCTTTGCGCTCAAGGAAGAGATAAGGCTCCCTCGTTTCGCGATCGGCGACCAGTTCGATTCCGGCCATGAACCCAAGCTGGCGGATATCGCCGACGTGCTTCAAGTCGCGGAGGGCGGAAAGCTCCCGCGCGATAATTTCCGATTTTGCTTGCACCGCCTCCACGATATGGTCCTGCTCGAACAAACGCAGGTTTTCCAGCGCGACGGCGCAGCCCAACTGGTTTCCGGTGTAGGAATGCCCGTGGTACAACGTCTTCATCTCGGCGTAATCCGCATAGAACGCCTGATAAATCGCCTCCGTGGTCAGGGTGGCGGCAATCGGCAAATACCCGCCGGTGATGCCCTTGGCCACGGTCATAATATCCGGCGTGACGCCTTCGTGCTCGCAGGCGAACATCCGCCCGGTTCGCCCGAATCCGGCGGCCACCTCGTCCGCGATCAGCAGCACGCCGTATTGGCGGCACAGCTTTTCCACGCCGCTGTAAAAACCGGGCGGCATGACGATCATGCCGCTCGCCCCTTGAATCATCGATTCCACGATCAGGGCGGCGATGCTCCGGTGGTGCTCCCGAAGAATGGCCTCCAACTGCCCGAGGCAATCGTCGCGGCAGGCATCGGGGTCGCCGCTCGGGTGGCGGTACGTGTACGGGTAAGGCGCTCGGAAACTGTCAAACAGCAACGGCCGGTACACCTGATGAAAAATATCGATGTTCCCCACGCTGACGGCGCCAATCGTGTCGCCATGATACCCGTTGCGCATGGTCACGAATTTTTGCTTATGCTCGTTCCCTTGATTTTTCCAGTACTGAAAGGCAATCTTCAGCGCGATTTCCACCGCTTCCGCGCCGCTGTCCGAATAATAGACGCGGGTCAGCCCTTGCGGGGCGATGTCCACCAGCTTTTTGGCCAGCTCCGTAGCCGGAATGTTGGTCATTCCGAGCAGGGTCGAATGCGCGATGCGATCCAGTTGGCGGCGAATGGCTTCGTTCAGTTCGGATTTGCGGTGGCCATGCACATTGAGCCAAACGGAAGAAAAACCGTCGTAATACGATTTGCCTTGCGTGTCCGTCAGCATGATGCCGTCCCCGCGCTCGATGATCAGCGGGTCGCGGTCGTAGTCTTTCATTTGCGTAAATGGAAGCCAGAGATGGTCTTTTCCCCATTCCAGCAGGCGTTGGTGGTTATCCAAGGTCCAGTCCCCTTTCCTCTCCCGAAAATACCGCAATCGATTCAGGAAGTCAATATTCGTTGAAGATTTGCCGGAGATTCATCGAAGATTCGCCGAAGATCCGTTGGGGAATCCGCGGGGGATAAAATGCCCATCATTCTCGGGGAAAAGCCGTTGGCTCTCAGGGAAAAGCAGATGCTTCCGGGAAAAAGCAG
>CAYYCV010000008.1:0-23636 GCA_964470405.1 uncultured Caryophanales bacterium | reverse complement strand
TCGGGGAAAAGCCGTTGGCTCTCAGGGAAAAGCAGATGCTTCCGGGAAAAAGCAGACAGTTTCCGGGGAAAAGCCGACGGTTGCCGGGAAAAAATGTACGAGTGCAGGACAAATTTATACGATATACGAGAAATCGCTTTCATTTTACAATGGCTTTGAGTTCGAATCATTCATTCCGGAGGTTCGCGGCGTATGAGATTAGCTGGAAAAAGGGCGCTTGTCACCGGCGGGGCGAGGGGGATCGGCCGGGCCATCGCCGCGAGGTTCGTTCAGGAAGGCGCCCGTGTTTTTATTTTGGATTATCGCGGGGAGCAACTGGACGAAACCGTCGGATCGATCCGCGGCCAAAACAATGACGCCCAGGTGGATTGCGCGGTTTGCGATTTGGGGGAGCCGGAGCAGGTGGAGTGCGCGGCGGAGCAAGCGTGGGGCCGTTGGGACGGACTGGATATTCTCGTCAACAATGCGGGGATGGCGGTGCGCGAACTGTTTGTGGAAATTCCGTTTTCGCATTGGAACCGCATTTTGAATGTCAATGTGAACGCCATGTTTTGGCTCAGCCAGAATGTGGCAAAGCGAATGGCGGAGCAGGGCGCCGGGGGAGCCATTGTCAATATGGCATCCAAAAACGGGCTGGCCGGCAGCGCAAAGCTGGCCCATTATAACGCGTCCAAGGGCGCGGTGGTGCTGCTGACGCAGTCGATGGCGGTCGAGCTGGCGGCGTACGCGATCCGGGTCAACGCGGTCGCGCCGGGATTTATTGCGACCCCGCTGGATTTGGAGCTGAAGGCGAAGGAAGGGTTGAGGCTGGAACCGACCCATCGAACGCCGATGCGCCGCATGGGGACGGTGGAGGAAGTGGCGAATGCCTTCCTGTTCCTCGCCTCGGACGAAGCCTCCTATATTACGGGAACCACCCTGGTGGTGGACGGAGGGCATCTGGCCAACGCCAGCGAATTATAAAAATCAAAGCATGGAGGCGTTTCAACACAATGTACAACAACGCGCAAATTTATGAAGAGTCGAGAAAATACACGCCCGGCGGGGTCCATACGTCGATTCGCAATGTCCGGCCGGAAATGGCGTTTACCAAAGCCGAAGGCGCCTATATTTACGATGCCGACGGAAAAAAATATATCGATTATCAGGCCGCGTTCGGCCCGTTTATTCTCGGTCATAACCATCCTTATGTCAACGGGAAAGTGATCGAAGCGATCGGGCGCACCGATTTGTACGGAGTCGGCGTGACCGAACTGGAGGTTGAGCTGGCGCGAAAAATTTGCAAGCACGTTCCCTCGTCCGAACAGGTCTTGTTTTGCAATTCCGGCTCGGAAGCGACGTATCACGCCATTCGGCTGTCCCGCGCCGTTACGGGACGCCGGAAGCTGATCAAATTTCAGGGCTGCTATCACGGCTGGCACGATTACGTCGCGCGCAACATGCTCAGCGCATGGGACAAGATCGGTCGGCGCGATCCCGGTTCCGCCGGCATGCTGGACGAAGCCATCGACAATACGCTGGTTTGCCGGTTTAACGATCTGGACGATGTCGAGCGGACGTTCAAGGAGAACCCGGGGCAAATCGCCTCGTTGATCGTCGAGCCGATTCCGCACAATATCGGCTGCATTTTGCCGAGGTCCGGCTTCCTCCAGGGGTTGCGCGAATTGTGCGCGGCGCACGGCGCGCTTTTCATCATGGACGAGGTGATCACGGGCTTTCGCCACGATATCGGCGGCTACCAGAAGGTGGCCGGCGTGACGCCCGATCTGACCACCATGGGCAAGGCGATGGCCAACGGTTTTCCGATCGCGGCGGTGGCCGGCAAGCGCGAATACATGCAGCGCTTCAATACGTATCCCGGCGGGGACGTCTGGTTCGCGGGCACGTACAACGGCCACGCCGTCGGCACCGCGGCGTCGATCGCGACGATGGAAATGATGGAGAACGAGCCTGTGCATGAGCATATTTTTCGTTTGGGCGAAAAGATGCGTTCCGGCATACGCGACATTCATCGGCGCTTGGGCATCGAGGCGTTCGTGGCGGGCTTCGGCTCCGTCTGGACGACCTATTTCATGCCCGAGGAACCGCGGAACTATGCGGACTTGCAGCGCAACAACGCCGAATTGTATGTCGCGTATCGCCGGAAGCTGATCGAGAAGGGCGTTTTTAAAATGCCGCTGAACATCAAGCGCAACCATATCGGCTACAGCCATACGGATCAGGATATCGACACGACGCTGGAGATCATCGAGACGGTGTTGAAGGAACTCACTGCCAAACGGTGACGGCGTGGCGCGCCCGAACGGCGCTGCGGGGCGGAAGGCGGGTGCCGTCTGCCGCTGCCCAAGCCGGCCCCGCGCTTTCGACAGCCGCTTAAGTCGGGAATGCGCTTCAGGTCGCCGTCTGGGTCGGTCGCTTTCGACCGCATACCGGCGGAACGCGCCTTCAAGCCGCCCAAGCCGGCCCCGCGCTTTCGACAGCCGCCTGGGTTGGGAATGCGCTTTGGGTCGCCGTCTGGGTCGGTCGCTTTCGACCGCATACCGGCGGAACGCGCCTTCAAGCCGCCCGGACCGGGCACGCGCTTTTCGCAGCCGTCCAAGCGGCAACAGTAGAGCGGGCGCGCAATAACTTCATGGGGGACGGATTTGCGATGAAAAAGTTGAAATACAATACGGGATGGATTCGCCATCCGGGCAACCCGGTGCTTCCGCCGGTCGACGGCAGCGATTACGACAGCCATTGCTGCATGAACCCCTGGGTAGAGAAGAGCGAGTCGGGCGAGGAATATCATCTGTACTATGCGGGGGCGGATCGCGAGCAGCACCGCCGCATCTGCCTGGCCACCGCGCCGGTTGGCGACCCGGCGGCGTGGAAACGGCTCGGCCCGCTGTTCGACATCGGCGCGCCGGGCCGCTTCGACGGCAACTGGTGCGTGTTGCCGCATTTCGTCCGGCTTGAGGATGGAACAAGCCGGATCTATTACACGGGAAACAGCGGCATCGGCACTTCGCTCGATAAGTTTCCCGGGTTGGGGCTGGCCGTATCGGAGGACGGCGTCCATTTCTCCAGGCACGAGCGGAATCCGATTCTCCCCGTTTCCCGAACCGCGGGCGAACCGGACGCGCTCGGGATCGCGGGCGGCTCCGTGCTGGCGGTCACGCGCCCGGACGGCGCGAGGGAATGGCGGCTGTATTACACCGGCTGCCCGACATTGGGCGAGGACGTGTTCCTCGACCAGCAGAAAATCATCTGTCTCGCGGTTTCCCGGGACGGCGTCGATTGGGAAAAACACGGTCCGGTCATGTTCCGCAACCCGGACCACGATTACGAGAACATTGCCGTCGCCGGCCCCGTCGTGAAACAGCGCGAGGACGGCACCTACCGCATGTGGTATTCGGCGATCGGCACCCGCTGGGGATTTTATTCCATTTGCTATGCGGAGTCGGAGGATGGCTATCGCTGGAACCGGGGCACGCAGTATGGGGACAATCTGCAGCTCGGTCCCGATCCGTATTCCAAATGGGACAATCAGATGGTCGAATATCCGAGCGTCATTCCGGACAGCGGCGGCCGTTTGCGCTTGTTTTACACGGGCAACGGCTATGGCGAAGGCGGGATCGGCACCGCCGTATCGACCCCTTTGCGGGCCACGTGCGACGGGAGCCGCATCCATATCGTCCACGCCGGGAGCGGCCGGGAGTGGGGGCTTGTCGCCCCGCGCCGGGTGGTTTGGGAGGGCGGCTCCTCCGAATGCCGGGAAGACTTCGCCTGGCATGGGCCGGATTACAACTGCACGATCTGGCGCGAACAGCCGTTGCAGCCGGGCCTGCATATGCGGGTCATGCTCCTGCACGCTCCCGAAGGGCTAAAGCTGAGGATCACCTTGATCAACGGGACGGATGGGGAGCTTCGAAACGTCAAGGCCCCATTGGAGTTTGTTCCGATCGCTTCGGGCGGCGAGCGTTTGCAGGTCCGCTGGGACGCTTTGTTCGACCGGCTCGAGCGGGGGGAAACGCAAACCGCCGTTGGCTTGATTTATCCGCCGGAGTAATGCGGAAAATATGGTATAATCGACATAGGACAAGCGGGCCTGTCAACGGCAACGAATGAACGATCCGGGGGAATGAACCGATGAGAATCGCCATCGTGGATGACCAAAAGACGCTGTGCAACGGGTTGGCCCAACATATTGCGCGAATCGACGATTCTTTTAAAATTGTAGGCAAGGCGTACGACGGATACGAAGGGGAAAAGCTGATCCGCCTGGCCAAGCCGGATGTCGCTTTTCTGGATATCCGCATGCCTTTCGTCAGCGGCATCCACTTGCTGGAACGCCTGCGCGGGGACCGGAGCATCCGGACCAAATACATCATGCTTTCCGCCTATTCCGATTTCGAATACGCGCAGCAAGCGCTGCGGCTTGGCGCGTTCGATTACATGCTGAAGCCGGCGGGGATGGACAGCCTGGAGAAGGCGATCCGCCGGGCGGGCGAGGAGCTGCGCGCAAGCGAATCTGCGGGCGCGGGAGCGGCTCCGGCGAAGGAGGCCGCTTCAAGCCCGCCGGACGAGGATGCCATCCGGGCGTTGATCGAGTCGCAGATTGAATCCGTGATTCAACGGCGCGATATTCGCAACGAATGCGTGATTCGGGTTTTGCGCGTGATCGGCGCCGAGTACATGACGCCGCTTTCGTTAAGCAGCCTGGCCTTGCGGCTGAACATGAGCGAAAGCTACCTCAGCCGGATTTTTTCGGCCGATGTGGGGCTGCCCCTGATTAAATTTTTAAATCATCTCCGGCTGGATATCGCCAAGGAAATCATGAAGCGCACCGAGTGGAACATCACCGATGTCGCAAGGGTGTCGGGGTTTGACAACATGACCTATTTCGGCCGGTTGTTCAAAGGCTATACCGGATATTCTGCAAGCGGTTACAAGCAATTCATTCAGCAGCAAGGCCGTCCGGGCCGATGAGAAGCAGGCATCCCGATTACCCGATCCAACGCCCTCTCCACCGCAAGATCATCCTCGTATTTATTCTGGTCATTACGATTCCATTGATCGCGTTCGAAGTGTTTCTGGTGCAAAATTGGATGAGTGTCACCCGCGGCATCATTACGAAGCAGTATGAGGTCAATTTGACCTATATGCTGAAAGAGCTGCAAAGCGATATCACCTCTGTGGAAGCCATGAACGACTATATTTATCAGGATTTCAATTCCAATCTGTTGTTTTTCGACAAAATGGCGTCGCCCGAGCATTACCCGCTGGCCAGAAACGATTCCTATCTGATTTCCTACCTGGACAAGATCGGCGGCCAAATTTTGCGCAAGTACCAGGAGGATCTGACGTTCAGCTTTTTCAGCATGGACGGCGCTTTGATTTATCAGAAAACAAACCGGCCGCTCACGGATTTTCCCGATTATTCCTATCCGTTTTATAATGAACCGTGGTTTCAGGAAATTTTGAAGAAAGGCCCCAAGAACAGCATTTTTTTCTCGCACCGTTCTTTTTTCGCGCACAACGACGATGCCGAGTACATCTCCTTTGGCCAGGTGATTCGTCACCCGGTCCATTTTCGTCCCGTCGGGGTTAGTTTGATCACGATCGACAACAGATTGTTCAACAAAATCCTGCGGGGGCAAGTGGAGCAGGATTTGCTTCACGTCAAAATCACCAACGCGGAGCAGGAGCTGCTGTACAGCAGCGCGCCTTTGGATCAGTTCTCGGATGATTCCTCGCCGATTTTATTGCATACGCTCGAACCGTATCATTGGAACATTGAGGCGTCGATTTCGCAATCGAAGCTGACCCGCATTTTTCTGAAACCGTTGCTGAGCAACAATATCCTTTTTATTGTGATGACCTTTTTGCTGCTGAATCTGTTTGTGGTGTATATCATGTTCCGACTCAAGCCGCTCTACGTGCTGGCGGACAAGATGAGCAAGGCGAAGAGGGGCAATTTCAAAGTGCGAATCGCGAATACGTCCTCCGATGAAATCGGGATGCTGGTCGATATTTTCAATGAAATGACGGCCGAGATCGAACAGCTTTTCTATAAAAAAGAAGAGGTGTACAAGCAAAAGCTGCAATTTCAGTTTCAGTCGCTGGAGACGCAAATCAACCCGCATTTTATCTACAACATGCTGGATCTGATTCGGTATAAGGCGATGGACCGGGACCCGATGCAGGTGTCGGAAATGATTGTCGCGCTTTCGAAAATTTTGCGCTATACGCTGCATCGGCCGGGCGAACTGGTTTCCTTCGCGCAGGAAAGGCTGTGGATCGAAGATTATTTGTTTTTGCAGAAGCAGTTGTTTGAAGGACAGGTCGATATTTCGCTGGAGTTTGCCGACGACATCGATACGGTCAAAGTCAACAAGCTGATCTTGCAGCCGATCATCGAGAATGCGTTTATCCACGGGTTTGAGGGCGGCGGAACGCACAATCGGCTGGAGATGAAGGGCTATATCGACCGGGATGTCTTGTTCCTGGAAGTCCGCGATAACGGCAAGGGGTTTGACGAAACGCTCGATGTTGTCATCACGAGTGAAAATGTGGAGGAGTTCAAGCATTTCGGCGTGGGCCTGTTTGTGACGGCGCAGCGTTTCCTGCTGGATTCGCCGGACAGCGGCATGCTGATTCAAAGCGCGCCCGGGCAGGGGACGAACATTGTATTCAAGAAAAAAATGTACGAATAAAAGACAAAATCAGATGATTCCCGGGAAACCGCTTTCATTCTACAATCAGCGTATACAACAAAAGGAGGTTGACCCATGAGATTGAAAAGAGGGTTTGCGCTATGCCTGGCTGTCGTGATGATGCTGGCGATGGCTGTGGGATGTTCCACCAAGAAAGCGGAGCCGGAGAACGGCGCGAAAGCGAATGCGGACAAGCCGGCCGAAACGGCCCAGGCTGCCGAAACGGCCAAACCGGCCGCGGACCCGGTGACGATCCGCGTGTTTCTTTCGGATAATCTGATTGTTTCGAAGCCGGTAACGGAGGAATTTGTCACGGAATTTGAAGCGAAAAATCCGGATGTCAAGGTGAAATTGGAAACGGTCCCCGCCAGCCAAATCGACGAGAAAATGCGAATTATGATGTCCACGGACGATATGGCGGATGTGTACCAACTGCAGGTCAATTCCGATTTGGCCAAGCTGATGGATACGGCCGGCTACATATACGATCTCAAGCAGCTTGAAGCGTCGAAGAACTTTTCCGAAAAAGTTCAGGCCCAGTTAAGCTACAACGGGAAAATGGTCGATTTTGCGCTCGGCCTGGGCGTCCTCGGCTTTCTGTACAACAAGCAGATGTTCGCCGATGTCGGGTTCAGCGAGCCTCCGAAAACCTGGGAGGAGCTGATGGAAGCCGGGAAGAAACTGAAGGACAAAAATAAAGCCTTGCTCGTTTATTCGGGCAAATGGCCCACCGGTCCCGCGGTCAATTTCCATTGGGCTTTCGGCAATTATGCCCTGCAAGATCCGGAATTCGAGAAGGCGTACAAGAGCGCGTCGGTCGATTGGACGAAGCCGGAATATAATGCGCTGCTTCAGGACGGATTCGTCAAATTCAACGAGCTGAATCAATACGTGCTGGTGGGCAGCTTCACGAATGAGTATGAGCAGGCCAGGCAGGCCTTCGTGCAAGGGCAGGCGGCGATGATGATGGGCGGCTCCTGGGATGCGGGGGCGACGGATGGGCTGAAGCCGAATTTCGAGTGGGGCTTCATGAATTTGCCGTATGCGCCCGCGGATCGGAACAGCACGGTTTACACCGTGGAAGCCGGGATTGGGATGAATGCGAAATCCGACCATCTCGAAGCGACGAAGAAGTTCATGGAGTACTTGTTCAGCAAGGAAACGTACGCCAAGATCAACAAGGCCAAGAAAAGTCTGTCCCCCTTCCCGGGCGTGGGGGAAGTGGACCCCAGGTATGAAGATGCGTCCAAGCGGCTGGAAACGAATCTCGTGATGCCGTTTGCCAACGCGGGCCCGATGTCCAATGCGCTGTTGATGAAATTGGGCCAGATCGCCCAAGGGGTGACCTTCGGGGAAGATGTGAAGAAATCGGCGGATGCGTTTATTAAGGAATACAACCTGGTTCAGCCGAACTGATCCGCAAACCGATCCGGCGAAAGAGCGTTCGGCCCGTATTCTTCGGGCCCCGAACGTCTCTCCCCCATTTTAAGCTTGAAGCAACGGAGGGTGCAAAGGCGGCATGAAATCACAAAGAATGAAGCAGTTTTGGATCGGCGTCCTGTTCTTGCTGCCTATTTCACTGGTTATGATTGTGTTTCTGGTTTCCCCTATTTTTCGCACGATTTTTTACAGCATGACCGATTGGAACGGGATCAGCGCCTTCCATTGGACGGGATTGAAAAACTATGCGGATATTTTCCGTGACAGCTCCTTTATCGCATCGATCCGGCGCACGCTGTTCATCGGGTTTTCCATCGCGCTGTTCACCAATATTTTCGGGCTGCTGCTGGCCGTGATTGTCGATCAGGCTTTGCTGACCCGGAACGTCATCCGCTCCCTGTTTTTTATCCCCATGCTTTTTCCGGTGGTGGTTGCGGCTTACGTATGGAAGTATATTCTCGACGCGAATAACGGGCTGATCAACCGGGTCTTCTCGGATGTTTCCGGGGCGTCCGTCCATATTCCCTGGATCGATACGCCCGCCAACGTGGTGTGGGTCGTCATCTTCGTTTCGGTATGGCAGTTGGTCGGTCCGGTGATGGTGGTGTACCTGGCCGCTTTGCAAACGGTTCCCCACGAGATGAAGGAAGCGGGCATTATCGACGGGGCTTCGCCGTTGAAACAGTTCTATAAAATTACGCTGCCGATGATCGCTCCAGGCGTCACCATCAACGCGCTGATCGGCCTGGCCAACGGGCTAAGGCTGTTCGATCTGCCGTATGCGCTGACCGGAGGCGGACCGGCGAACGCGACGGAAACGCTGGCGATCCGGATTTACCGCAATGCTTTTCAGGCTTTCAACCTGGGCTACGGCATGGCCGGCGCGATCATTCTCACCCTCTTTACTCTGGTCATTACGCTGGTTTTTGTTTCGTTTACAAAAAAGTATGAGGGGAAAGTTTACTCATGATTCCGAAATTCAGGAAAGCCGGGTTTGAAGTCGTCGTTCTGATCTTTGCTTTATTAAACAGCATTCCGCTCTACATCGTTGCGATCAATACGTTCAAATCCGGCGATCAGATTGTGAGGCATCCGCTCGCGTTCCCGGATTTCAGCGTCGGCATCGACAATATCGTTCGCGCCTTCACCCGAATGGAATTGTTGACGTCCTATGCGGTGACGATCTCGATCGGCGCGCTGTCCATCGGCTATACGATCTTTTTCTCTTCCATGGCGGCGTACAGCCTGGCCAGAATTCGGCACTGGTTTTTCAAATCGACGTATTGGGTGTATCTGTCCTGCATTTTGCTGCCGATTCAGGCGGCGTTTATTCCGCTCATTTTCATCTTGAAGGACATGCATTTGCACAATACGATTTTCGGCATTTCTCTGGTTTATATCGCGATTACGTCGCCTTTCAGCATATTTATGTTTACCGGCTTCATCCGAGGCGTTCCGCCGGAGTTGGACGAATCGGCCAAGATCGACGGCAGCTCCGCGTTCAGGACGTTCTTCTCGATCGTCTTTCCCCTGTTGAAGCCGGTCAGCGCCACCTTGTTTATTTTTCAGTTCGTGCATATCTGGGATGATTTGCTGCTGCCTTTGGTACTGTTAAATTCCAATGATTATCCGACGGTGACGCTGGGGCTGTACAAGTTTTTTTCCGATCACGGGCTGACCGATTTAAGCCTGGTGTTCGGCGGTTTCTTCCTCGTTCTGTTGCCGATGCTGATTTTGTTCGTTTTTTTCCAGCGATTTTTTATCAAAGGTTTGCATGCCGGTTCGATTAAAGGATAATTTCGGGGGTGGACGAGATGGACGCAGGCCGTACAGGACTGAAAGCGGGGGTGGCCAGGGCGGTGATCAATCCGCCGCTGACTTTGCCGCATGCGGGCTGGGGGGCGCAGTCGCACCGGTTCGCCGACGGGATCGAGGCGGATTTGCTGGCGACGGTGCTGATTTTGTCGGACGGCGTTTCCACTGCCGTGATCATCGGGATGGACACCAATTACTTGCTGCCCGAGCAATCGGATGGGATCCGCGGCCGGGTCGCTTCCGTCTTGGAACTGGATTCGGCGTCGGTCCGGCTCTCTTATACGCATACCCATTCGGGGCCGATGACGTGGCACGATTACTACCCCGAGGGCCGGCATGTCCGCTTGCTGTATATGGACTGCGTGGCCGAGCAAATAGCGGGCGCGGCGCTGCAGGCGCGTTCCGGCATGGTGCCGGTTCGGGTTGCGGCCGGTGCCGGCCGTTGCGAGGTCGGGAAAAACAGGCGGCAGCGGCTCCCGGACGGGAGAATGGTCGTCGGCTACAACGAAGCGGGGTATGCCGATCCGACCGTCCGCGTGATCCGGTTTGACGATGCGGCGGGCGCGCCGCTGGCTTCCATCGTGCAATACGCCTGCCATCCCACCGTGCTCGGCTTCGAAAATCGCCTGGTCAGCCCGGGGTATCCGGGGGTGACGCAGCGGACGGTGGAGCGGCTGGTGGGCGGGACCTGCTTGTTTTTGCAGGGCGCGGCCGGCGATATCGGTCCGGGGCCGGTCGGCTTCGGCAACGATACGGAAGCCATGAGGCGGCTGGGCACGATTCTCGGATGCGCCGCGTCCCAGGCCTTGCTGCAAGCGGACACCGCTCGCGGCGCCTATGTTCCCGCCGGGATCGTCGAATCCGGGGCGACCCTTGGCCTTTGGCGGTGGGCGCCGGAGCCGGATGCGGGCGCGGACGCGTCGGTGTTCCGGGTCGCGGCCGAGCGGATTCGCGTGCCGGTCAAGCCGATGACGCCGCTCGCGGAAGCGCGGGCGACGGCTGAGCGCATGAAGCGGGAGCTGGACAGGCTGCAGCGGGAGCATGCGTCGTCGGCGGAGATTCGCAGTATGACCGCGCAGGTGAAGCGGGCCTATTTCGATTGGCATCGGTCCGAAATATACGACGGTCAAACGGCTCAGGAGTTGGAGGTGCACCTCGTTCGTATCGGGGAAACGGTGCTGATCGGGCTGCCGGTCGAGCCTTTCTCGGAAATCGGCAAAGAGATCGTGGAGCGGTCCCCGTTTGCGCATACCGTATTCGGCGGGTACACCAACGGCTGGTACGGATATTTGCCGGGGAAGAAGGAGTATGCGCTCGGAGGGTACGAAGTCGAGACTTCGCCCTTCTCCGAGGAGGCGGCCGCCGGCGCGGTCCGGGACATCGTTGCGCTCTTGCAGAAGCTGCAGGCGCGCGGCTGAGCGGGGCCGTGTACGCTTGTAGGGGCGGCACGTGCGTGGCGGCACGTCCGTGCATCTGCAGAAGCTGCAAGCGCGCGGCGGTGCGCTCGTGCGTCTGTAGAAGCTGCAAGCGCGCGGCGGTGCGCCCGTGCATCTGCAGAAGCTGCAAGCGCGCGATGAAGCGCCCGCTCGCCTGCAGCAGCCAGAGCGCCCGGCTGATCTTGTCGGACCGGCGCGGAAGCGGCACCGCTCGGGAACGGCCGTCCGCCCGCGTCGGCGTTCGCGTTTGGGCAGGTGCTGCGCTCTTGTCGAAGCAGAAGCAATAAGCTGTGCGCGAACTGGCGAGCCGGATGCCCCGGCATAGAGGTGGTGCCCCCAAGCTCCCCAAGCCGCAGCCAAATTTAAATTAAAGGGAAAAAAGCACGTTAAATCGACAGATAATCGGTGTCAAACCATTTTAGATGGAAATCCTACCGCTAAATTTAAGAATAATGGGTGAATAAGGCGGATTCGATAAAATTAACGGGAGTTTTTCCATCTAATTGGTGCAGCAAGACGAATGGAGCGATAAATAACGGGAGTTTTTCCTGTTAAGGAGGATCAGATGCAAAATCTCAGAAGCAAAGCGTGGTTTTCCGGGGCGTTTGACATCTCGTTCCAACATCGTTCCGCCATGCGGGCCGCCGGACATTTTCCGGAATCTTATCTGGGCAAGCCGATCATCGGTATTTTCAATTCGTGGAATGACTTGAACAGTTGCAATATGCCGCACAAAGAGTTGGTCGAATATGTGAAGCGGGGCGTACTGCTTGCGGGGGGATACCCGGTCGAGCTTCACACCATCACCACCCCGGCGGATTTCATGAAGCCGTCCGATCTGCCGTATCGGAATTTGATGGCGATGGATGTGGAGGAAATGATTCGTTCTTTGCCGATCGATGGGGTGGTGCTGCTCTGTGAATGTGACAAAACCTGCCCCGCCCAACTGATGGGGGCGATAAGCTGCGGCATTCCAGCCCTGCAATTGGCGGCGGGACACCGTTCTCCCGGAACCTTCCTCGGTAAAAAAGTCAATGCCGGCACCGATTTTTGGAAGTACCACGATGAGTATAAGGCCGGCTTGTTATCGGAAGCGGATTGGAACGGGCTGGAAGCGTGCCTTTCCTGCAGCGAGGGCGGGTGCCCCGTGATGGGAACGTCCTCTACGATGAAATGCCTGTCCGAGATATTGGGCTTGATGCTGCCGGGCACGGCGTCGATCCCGGCCGGACACGCCCAGCGCAAAGAGGCGGCCGAGAGCACGGGGCGGCGCATTGTGGGCATGGTCAAGGAAGAGCTGACGCCCCAGCGCATCGTCACGCCAAGCTCGCTCCGCAATGCCGTCAAGCTCCTGGCCGCCCTGGGCGGCTCGACCAATGCGGTGCTGCATTTAACGGCGATCGCCGGGAGGCTCGGATTGGAATGGACGCTCGACGATTTTGCCCGCGAGTCGTCCGGAGTGCCGCTGATTGTCAACCTGCAGCCGAGCGGCAGCCACAACATGGACGATTTCTTTGAAGCCGGAGGCATCGGCGCTGTCATAGCCGCATTGCTCCCGCTGCTGGATGGGGAATGCATGGGCGCGACCGGGCGGCCTTTGAAGCAAAATTACGCGCATTTTCGCAGCTACCGTCAGGACGTCATCGGCGAATTGGAACACCCGTTCAAGGAACAGTCCGGCATCGCCGTGCTGAGAGGGAACCTCGCGCCGCTGGGGGCGATCGTCAAAATATCCGCCTGTTCCGAACATCTGATGGCGCATCGGGGCAGAGCGGTGGTGTTCGAGAATTATGAGGATATGCTCGCCCGCATCGATGATGAGCGGCTTGAAGTCGATGAGCGTTCCGTTCTGGTGATGAAGCATTGCGGTCCGGTTGCGATCGGGATGCCGGAGTGGGGGCTGATTCCGATCCCGCGCAAGCTGCTGGTCAAAGGCATCCGCGATCTGGTCCGCATCAGCGATGCGCGCATGAGCGGCACCAGCTACGGAACGATCGTTCTGCACACCGCGCCGGAAGCGGCCGTGGGAGGCCCGCTGGCTGTTGTCCGCAACGGGGATATGATCGAATTGAATGTCAGGGGAGGCAAGCTGCATCTGGATATTTCCGAGGAAGAAATGGCGGCCAGGCTGGCGAAGCTGACGCCGACGGATTCGCCGCACAAACGGGGATATCCAAGGCTGTTTGCCGAGCGCGTGCTGCAAGCCCCCTTCGGCTGCGACCTGGATTTTCTCAAGCCGCGTTCGAAGGAGGAGGCGGCCTTCGTTCCTCCGGTGATCGGGCGGGGATAACGGTCCGGCCGGAGGACCGCCGCAGGCGGGCCTTGGAGCGATATTCACGGCGGATTGAATTTGAAAGCACAATTTGAAAGCGCTATCACCTAAATGGTTTATCAAAGCGGTTTATCAAAATAGTTCATCAAAGTAGTTCATCAAATTAGCTCATTAAAATAGTTCATCAAATTGTCCATCAAAGTAGTTCATCAAATTGTTCATCAGATTGTCCATCAAAACAATTCATAAGGAGTGATTGGATTTATGGAAAAACTGCTCATTCGCAAGACGACTCTTTTTGCCGCGGCGTTTGCCGTCGCCTTGATCTGGATCGCCGTTGCGGCCTTGGCGCCGCAGCAAGCTTTTGCGACGCTGAACGTTACCGTGACGGATGCGCCGTACAATGCGGTGGGCGATGGAACGACCAATGACCGCGCCGCGATTCAGCAGGCGATCGATGATGTAACGGCGGCCGGGGGAGGGACGGTCACCCTGCCCTCGGGGCACACGTTCCTTTCGGGTAATTTGACGCTGAAAGACAACGTCACGCTGCTGATCGACACAACGGCCGTGTTGAAGCAAAGCCAGGCGACAGGCGATTATACCTACACGCCCGTACTGGGTCATTATGTGCCGAACTCGACGATTCAGTACAACGGGTCCAACTTGCATAACTACCCGTTGATTTTTGCGGACAGCGGAACGACCAATGTGAAAATCACGGGCGAGGGCACGATTTTGATGACGAACGGGAGCACGGAAAACACGACGATCCATGTCAGCCCGATCGGTTTTTATCGAGTGGACACCTATGAAATTTCAGACATTACGATCAAAAAATCCAATGCGTTTCACATCATGCTGATGACGACGAAAAACGGGCTTGTCAGCGGGGTCACTTTGACGGAGTACGATGACAGGAATACGGACGGTATACTGTTGATGAACGGGCAAAATATTCACGTGACCGGCAATACGCTGGACACGATCGGCGATGACGGCATCGATTTGAAGCAGTCTTACAATGATCCGCGCGGGGTCGTCTGGTGGTCGTCGTCGGTGCCTCAGCCAACAAAAAATATAGAAATCGATCACAACTATGTTCACGTGATTTGCTGCAAGGGACAGGCTCTGATGCCGCACGGCGTGCTGGCCCCCGATCTGTCGCAGGTGGAGATGTCCAATATCAGCATTCATGATAACACTTACTGGGCGGGAAGCTCGGTGGGATGCTGGTGCTCCGATTACTATGCGGGCGGCAGTACGGCCCAGGCCCCGATGAAGGATTTTACGTTCTACAACAATACCTATATCGGTCCGATCCAATTCGGCGATCCGATCATTATGAACCTGTCGACCGATTTTGGCAAGATGAGTCCAAGCGAGTTTTGGAACGGTGATTTTGAAGGCAAAATGAACTATTGGTCCCATTCGGGAACCGACACGCAGGCGGGAGCGTCGGATACGCCGTCCGGGCAGGATGGAAGCTGGTTCGGTTATATCCGGGATTTTCACCTTGGGGACACTTCGCTTTTCGAAGGATTGGGGCTTTACAACGGATATCCCTACAAATTTACGGCAAAAGTGCAAAGCAGCGGGGCCACCGGGCGAATGTTCGTTTACAATACGTGCACCTCGACCACCGCGGCCAGTTTGAATTTTAACAACACGTCGTGGGAAACCAAAGAATTGACTTTCATTGCGGACGGCACGTGCAGCAATTATCACCTGGGCATCGATAACGGGAGTTCGACAGGATCGTCGGACTGGCTGCGCATCGATTCGGCCGATCTGGAATTGTCCACGCTCATCATTGATAATGAGGACCCGCAAATCAGTTATACGGGAACCTGGCAGGAATACACGCTTGCCGGCGACATGGGAGGCACCCACCGCACGGGCAAAGCGAACGGCTCTTATGCGGAGATCGCCTTCACCGGCACGAATGCGAAATTGCTGGGCATCCGCAACAGCGGTCTGGGCGAAGCGAAGGTTTATGTGGATGGCGTTTACCAAACGACCATCGATCTGTACCATCCGACCATCGAATTGCAATACGTCATGTATGATACCGGAACGTTGGCTTTTGGAAACCACACCGTGAAGCTGGAAGCCGCGTGGACGAAAAGCCCGCTGTCAACGGGCTATTATATCGGGCTGGATGCTGTGGTCGTCGGCGTGGAACAACCTTTTATCATCGACAACGAAGATGCCGGAACGAGCTATTCGGGAACGTGGCAAGTCTATTCTTCCTCCCTGGATATCGGCGGGACGCATCGCACCGGGAAAACGGCCGGCTCCTACGCGGAGATTGCCTATACCGGTTCGAACGCCAGAATCATTGGGATTCTGAACAGCACGTTGGGCGAGGCCGATGTCTACGTGGATGGCGTATACCAGACGACGATTGATCTGTACAACCCCACCTTGCAGTATCAATCGCTCTTGTACGACACCGGGACATCGTTGACCTATGGAAGCCACACGATCAAATTGGAGGCCACCGGGACGAAGAATGCCTTATCGACCGGCTATTATATCGGCTTTGACGCGCTGGAGGTCGACCCCTATTAATTTGGCTGTTGCCATGTGATATAGTGGGGGTATGAAAAAGTCAACGGTTGCCATCATCCGAAATTTAATTTTGCTGCTTGGGCTGCTGACGGCGTTTCCTGCCGTCGGTTCGGCCCATGCCGTGCTGGTGCAGGCCGACCCTCCGCCGAACAGCCATTTGGAGAGCCCGCCGGAGACGATCACGCTCACGTTCAACGAGCGGTTGGAGAAAGAACTGTACTATATTCATGTGTATGATCGCTTTGGAAACAACCAGGCCCGCACCCCGGCGCGGATGAGCCTGAATCAGAAACAGATCAGCCAGGATCTGCCGGCGCTGCAGGATGGCGTCTATACGATCAGTTATCATATCATTTCGGCGGACGGGCATCCGGTCGAACAGGCGTATATCATCCAGGTCGGCTCGCCGGATCTTTCCCAGGGAGCCGGTTCCGCGCCAACCGGCGGCAAGGCGAACCACAGCCACGAAGGGTTCGCTGTGTGGTTGGACCGGCTGCTCTACTATGGCGGTCTGTTGTTTTTATGCGGCTGGCTGTTCTGGGGCATGGTGTTCCCCGCCGCATCCGATTCGGCTCGAAGCCGATACCGGTTTTGGCTGACCAACTTGAAGTGGCTCAACGGCTTCATGCTGTTCGGCACGGCGTTCGTTCAGTTCAGCGGTCAATTGGAAGGAATCGGCTGGGGCGGTTTGCCCACGGCGCTGTTTCACACGACCTTCGGCTTGACCTGGCTGCTGACGATCGCGGTGACGGTGCCGGGCTGGTTTTGGTTTCATCGCTGGAAATGGTTCGATTCGCTGTGGATCGTCGTGGTGCTGGCCTGCGAGGCGATGAACGGCCATGCTTTCTCGGCGGCGGCCGCGCTGTTCGCGATGCTGTTTGACTTTGTCCACCTGGCCGCCGCTTGCGTATGGGCCGGGGGATTGCTGTATATCCTCGTATTTTTGAAAAAAGACCGGCAGCAGTTGGAGGCGTTCGTTCCCCGATTCTCCTTCGCCGCGTTGCTCAGCATCGCCGTTCTGGTCGTGACGGGCATCGGGCAAGCTTTGCTGTTGAATTCGGATTGGAGCGGCTGGCTGCGCACGGGCTGGGGCTGGATGATTCTGGCCAAAGCGGCGCTGGTTGCGCTCGTGGTGGCGGTCGCCGCCATTTTGCGCCGGGCTTGGAGCCGGGGGCGGTCGCCGCATTTCAGCAAATGGATCGTTCGCGATTTTGTCCTGTTGATCCTGATCGTTTCCGTCACCGGATGGTTGACCAACGCCAGCCCTTCTTCGCAGAACACGCCGTTGTACTGGACAGCGTCGAGCCGGGGGATCAGCCTCAAGCTCTCCGTCGAGCCGAATAATCCGGGTGTGGACAATTCATTCAGCGTGGAAGTCCGCATGCCCGATCAAGCGCAGCCCAAACGGGTCGAAATGTGGCTGAAGCATCCGAAGCGGCCCACCAGCCCCGACATTCCGGTGCCGTTGGAGCGGGTGCCGGCATCCGCTTCCGCCGGGGCCGTTTCGCTGCAAGGCCGCGGGATGTATTTGTCGGTGCCGGGGGCGTGGCAGGTGGTCGTCCAGGTATATGACCAGGACGACGGCGAAACCTCCTTCACGAAAACGATGCGTCTGGTTCAGGTTCAAGGGTTGGAATGAACCGGCTTTCCAAAGTCTGGGTTGAACCGGCTTTTCAAAGTCTGGGTTGAACCGGCTTTTCAAGGGTTGGATTGAATCGGTTTTTCAAGAGTTGGATTGAATCAGCTTTTCAAAGACTGGGTTGGAATGACCGCCTTGTTAATCTGATTCGTATGCGGCGGACGCAGTGAATGCGTTGGATCAAGTTTTTGGAATCGGCGTGCAATCGCGATCGGAAACCGATGTGCAAGCATGGAGCCGCCTATTGTTTGCCGGTTTCATCGCCTTTTTGGGAAGACATTTGCGGGCAAATCCGCGGGCAAAGGCGACCCCTTGCATTTTTCCGACTGCTGCCCAACCGTTGCGCCGCTTTTTCACCCCACTTTTAGGCAGCATCGAATATATTTTCGCAAGTTGGGGTTTTCCCGGCCCCTTTGAATCGAAATAACTGCAAAAGTGCATCTTTGTATGCGCATCGAAGGCCCGGGAGATCAAATTACTGCAAAAGTGCATGTATTTTGTGCTCTCACTTCGGAATGAAGCGGGATGCATTAAAATACCTGCATAAAAGCAGTAATTTTCCCAAAATGCCTGTTGCAGCCTACGAATAGATGCACTTTTACAGTAATTCGAGGATTTCAGCCGCCCTTCGCCCCGTCCCCCGCCTTTAGCAGCTCGACAAACAGTGGCTCAGGCTTCAATCCACGATTGGTGTTGCTGTCTGTCCATCATCGCTGCTGCCGTCTGTCCACTATTGCTATCTTTCATTCTTCGCCCGCGTTTCTTAAACGTATACGCCATGTTTTTAAACGTGCGGGTCATGCTGCTATCTTCAACCTTCAACGGCTTCATTTTCTTAAAATTGATAGTTTATTGTCAAATGCATCCTGCCGTCTTTGCGCGGATGGCTTATTATTAGACGCATTCTGCCGTCTTTGGATAGATAGTTCATCATTAGACGCATTCTGCCGTCTTTGGACAGACAGCCTATCATTAAATGCATTCTGTTCTCTTTAGCTGATAGCTTATCGGCAAACGGCTTCCGCCCTCTTTTTTTGTTGCGTTGAGGAATGTCTCCGAACGGTTGCCGGAGCACGGGAATTATTAAAAAAAATGGACTTTTTTCACATCGTCTTATAGTATTAAGGGTATCATTCGTTTTAAAGAGGGTGAGCCCGTGAATTTCAGAAAATCGCTCCGCTTTAAAATTTTGTTCGCGGTGGTCATCGTGATTATTCCGTTGGCCGGCTCTTTATTTTATCTGAATCTGTATGCGATGAATGTGGTCAGGGACCAAGTTTCCAAAAATTATAGCAATCTGCTCTCGCAATACGTCAGGCAGACGGACAATCGGTTGAAGGAAACTTCGACTTATTTGATCCAGTTGGGAAGGGACTCGGATTTAAGCATTTTGAATTCCTTCCCTTATAAATCCGACGAATATGTTCTGACCCGGCAGCGCATATACAACCGGCTCTCGATTGATTTGAACTATTACAATCTGGTGACCGGTTTTTTCCTGTACTCGCGGCAGGGCGGCGAGGCGGACGATTTGATTGTTACCACGCAAAGCGAATATTTGGAGCGCTACGATATGATCAGGGAGAAGCTGCCGATGCTGATGCAAACCTATTCGCGCTTCAGCGACCAGTGGATGACCTGGCCCACGGGCAACGGGTATGTGATCGGCAAGCTGGAACCGCTCAGCTCCCAGTTGTATATCGGCACCTGGATCGATCTGGAGAGTCTGGCGGAGCCCCTGTACAGTTGGGACGTGGGCGAGGGCGGCACGGCGGAAATCATCTCGGACGAGGGGATCTCGGTCACGAAAACGGCGATGTTTCCCGAAATGTTGACGCAGTTGGGCGGGCAAACGACGGATGGCCGTCCGCCTTATCGGACCGTCGATGACCGCGACAGCCACAGCAGCTATTTGCTGGTCGATTCCCATTCCGAATATGCCGCGATCCGCTACCTGCTGATTGTCCCGGAAAAGAAAATTTTGCAGAACCTGCCCTTTTTTCAAAAAGCATTGAGTTGGATTCCGGCCGGCATGGTCGGCATTCTGGCCCTGTATTTGATTTTTTTGCAGCGCGTCTTTTTAAAACCGATGACCCAGTTGATGCGGGGGATGCGCAGGATCGGCCAGGGCCGGTTCGATGTGCGGCTGAACGAGCGGACCTCCAGCGAATTTTCCTTCCTCAACGATTCGTTTAACGATATGGCGGAGCAAATCGAGCATTTGAAAATCAGCGTGTACGAGGAAAAGATCAGGGTGCAGCAGGCGGAGTTCAAACATTTGCAGGTTCAGATCAATCCCCATTTTTACATGAATTGCTTGAATATCATTTATAATCTGGCCGCTTTAAAAGAATACAAAACCGTCCAGAGCATGGCGCTGCATCTGTCGGATTATTTTCGCTTCATCATGCTGACCCATCGCACCAACGTGACGGTGGAGGCGGAATTGAAGCATATCGACAATTATTTGAACATTCAAAAATTGAGGTACCCGGATCAGCTTGCCAGCGATATTCATGTGGATGCCGCCTATAAGGATTGCAGGCTCCCGCCCCTTACGGTCCAGCCTTTTGTGGAGAATGCCGTTCTGCATGGCTTCAAAAAGGCCGGGTGCCGTTTCCATGTGCGGATCGAGGTCGCGGCCGACGCGCACCGCCCGGACGAGTATTTCCATATCGTCATTTCGGACAATGGCATCGGTTTCCCTCCGGAGATGCTGGAGGAACTGCAATCCGAAACGGAGCTTCAGGTGTCGGAAGGCGCGCATATCGGAATCTGGAACGTGCGCCGACGGCTGCGCCTGAATTACGGGGAGCATGCGACGGTGTCTTTTGAAAATGGGGAAGAAGGCGCGACGGTGACGATCCGATTGCCTGTTCAATATGACGTGTCCGGGGAGGAAGCGGCGAATGTATAATCTGTTGGTTGTCGATGACGAGAAATATGCGGTAAAAGGGATCTCGCAAGGCATCGATTGGTCGGATATTCCCTTTGACGGCGTTTTTGAAGCGATGGATGTCGGGGCGGCGAAGGAATGGTTTCAGCAGCACCGAATCGATGTCCTGATTTCGGATATTGAAATGCCCGGATGCAGCGGCATCGAGTTGTTGAAATGGGTGAAGGAGCATTCCCCGGCCACGGAAACGATTTTTCTGACCGGCCATGCCCATTTCTCCTACGCGCAGCAGGCGATCCAGATCGGCAGCTTCGATTACGTGCTGAAGCCCGTGGATCATGATGAATTGAAGGGCATTGTGCGGAAGGCGATCCGGAAAATCGAGGAGGGCCGACAGCAGCAAAGCTTCAATGAAATGCACAAATACTACTATAAACAGTGGCAGAGTCAGCTTCCGATCCTGGTCGAACGGTTTTGGCAGGATGTGATCGGGCAGCGCGTTTCATTCGTGCCGGATCGTATTCAGGGCGCTTTTGACATGTATGACATTCCGCTGCGGGTCGACGGGAAAATCATCCCGATTTTAATCAGCATCGAGTATTGGCGGGAGGATTTGGACAGCAAGGACGAGGAAATTATGGAGTACGCTTTGCGCAAAGCGGCCGAGGAGATCATCCTGAAGGAAGACGCGGGGGCGGTGTTGCAGGATCAAAACCGGCTGAATCTGGTTTTTATTTATTGCGGCGACGGCGGCCTGGCCCGGGAGGATCTGTTGAACAGATGCCGGGAGTATGTCCGCGCGTGCAAGCAATATTTTTATTGTCATCTGTCCAGTTATGTCGGGGTGGAAACGCCTGTCGCGGATATCGCGGAAGGCTTGCAGACGCTGCTGAATATCGAAAGGAACAACGTTACGCTGTCCAACGGCGTGATCGATCAGAAAGGATACGAGGAGCAGTCTTCCGCTCCGCAAAAGCTGTTTTCGTTTTCCGATTGGGCCATTTTGTTCGAATCGGGCAAGCGGGACGAGCTGCTGGCGCGGATCAGGGATAGTCTGGAGCAATTGCAGCGGGACAATGTGCATTCCGAATCGCTGGAGGCCGTCTATTTCGGCATTCTCTCTCTGATTTACGACACCTTGCACAAAAAGGGTCTGTCCGTGCGCGAGGTGTATTTGCCGCAGGAACTGCAGGACATGAAGTCGGCCACGCGCACCGTCCAGCACTTGCGCGCGTGGTCGGAGCGCGTGATTGCGACGGGAACGGAATATTTCGCCAACCATCACAAGGATGTTTCCTCGGTGATCGCCAAGGTTCAGGAATACATCGTTGCCCATTTGAGCGAGGATTTGCACCGCGAGCAGATTGCCGCCACCGTCTATTTGAACCCCGCGTATTTGTCCCGGCTGTTCAAGAAAGAAACGGGCAAATCGCTGTCCGAATATATCGCGGAGGCGCGGATGGAAAGGGCGAAGAAGCTGCTGGTCCAGTCCAACGACAAGGTCAGCAACATCGCGGAAGCGATCGGGTATGTGCATTTTTCCCACTTTGCGAAAATGTTCAAGAAAATCACCGGCGTCACGCCCCAGGAGTACCGGAAGATGTTTTGAGGCGCCCGATGGACGGGCGCACAGCGGCTCCCTCGTTGCCGATCGCAACGGCGGGGCCGCTTTTTGCGCCGGGTTTGGGCTTCCGCCGCATCCCGCATGAGCCGCTCCATCGGGGGATCGGCGGCGGGGGCCGCGGTTTGTTTGGGGCCGCCCAGCGCGCATCCCGGCCCCGCTGTTCCCGGCCGTTTGCTTGCGGGGCTTTGCCTGCCCGCTTGAAAACGGCCCCGTTTCCTCTGCGCGGCGCAGTTTTGAGACGCGCTTCGCCGGCTCGCGCCGGGTTGCGCCAGTTCGCGCCAATTCGGCCGGGTTGCGCCAATCCGCGCTACCTTGCGGCGCTTTGTTTCAGTTTCCGGCGCTTTTCGGAACTTTGCGGTGCTTTGCAAGCGTTTTCGGGGACTTTGCGGCGTTTTGCGAGTGCTTTTCAAAACTTTGCGGTGCTTTTCGGCGTTTTTCGAAACTTTGTATCACTTTGCGGCACTTTGTGTGAAATGTCGTATAACGCGGAACGGTTCCCCGCCCGATTGGGCCAGTTTGTATGATTCTCCATACAAAAGCCCGTCGTTTTGAGGCTGGTTCGCCGCATGTTGTACGAAAAATCGTACAACATGGCTTTTATCGATGCACCGCCGAGGTCATTTGTATGTTTTGTCATACAAAACCGGGAATCTGGCGTCAACGGGACCTCGGATATCGAGGTTTTGGCCATCGAGACCTTGGCCAGCGGGGATCTCGGCCAGCGGGATCTCGGCCAGCGGAACCTCGGCAGTGAAGCCTCGGCCATCGAGAACCTTCGCCGCGCATCCCGCAAGTGCGGTGCACCACCGCATGCCATCGTCTGACGATGCATCGTCGGTGCGCACCATCGCCCGATAATGGCGCGGGCAAAGATGACGAGCGGCGGGAATGCCTCCTATGCAGGCTGTCGGAGGCACTTCAGCACGAACGAGAGGGATCCCGCCATGTTAGATCTGACAACATTGCCCCAGCACCTCCCCGTTCATGCCGGAGTCCTTCGGAACCCGAGCCGGGTCTCTGCCGAACTCGAGCCGGCCTCGCGTCGGTCCCATGTCGGCCTTGAGCCGAAGCCAGCCCCGAGTGGGTCCCCTGCCGGCCCCTTGCCGAGTCCGAGCCGTGCCTCTGTCGAGCCGGAGCCGGTCCCCTGCGGTCCCTTGCCGCCCCGTATCGGCCGCTGCCGTCCCGGCGTCGGGTCACTGCCGAACTCGAGCCGGTCCCCCGCGGTCCCCTGCCGGCCCCCGT
>CAYYCV010000007.1:12376-57517 GCA_964470405.1 uncultured Caryophanales bacterium | reverse complement strand
CCTTCAAGGGGAGTTGAAGCACGAAGACAGCACGGGGCGGGCGGCGGTCACGACTTTCGGGCAAATCCAGCGGATGTCCGCCGGCACGGGCATTGTTCATTCGGAGATGAATCCCGGCCGGGAGGAAGTTCATTTGCTGCAGCTTTGGTTTATGCCTGAGCAGCACGGCCTGGATCCTTCCTATGAAACGACGGACTATGATATTTTGGCGATGAAGAACCGTTTGCTGCCGGTCGTATCCAAGCGTTCAGGCGATCGTATCGCGCATATTCATCAGGATGTAACGATGTATTTAAGCGATTTGGATGCGGGGGAGGCGCTGCGTTTCGATCAGGAAGCGAATCGGCGCGTGTTTCTGTTCGTGATGGAAGGCTCGTTGATCCTCAATGAGCAAACCAGGCTTGGCAGACGGGATTCGGCGCGCATCGAAGATGTGTCCTCCCTGCAGATAACGGCGGAAGAAGGAACGCTGTTCATGTTGATCGACCTTCCCTGAGCGCCGGACGCCGACGCGAAATGATTTTTCGCGCGAGCTCCCGTATGTCGCCATGCGTTTCGATTCGGCGGCCTTGGCCCCGCCATCGATTTGCGCGGCGAACAGCCCTGTGTTGGCCATGGGGCCGGCGCGGGCAGTCCGGTTTCCGTTTTTCCGGCTTCCGATTACGCCGGAGGGCCAATCAGCTTTTGGATCAGCTTCAAAGCGTTGTCCACATTTTTTGTCCCGTTGCGAATGGTCACAATTCTTTGATTGGGCGTGATGCCGGTATCTTTAAAAATTTCGTTGTCCGCTATCCGAATCCCGTACAGATGTTTGGTGGAATCCTTCTCCGTTTGGGCGTATAGCGGCTGATTCGAATCGGAGTTCGGGTCCAGTAAGCTTTCAAGCTCATCCAAAGGGTGAAAGAACTGCTGGGCGGATAGCCGATCGAATTGATTTTGATCGATGATGTATATTTCCGATTTGTCGGTGGCGAGAATCACTACGCTTTTTTGCACAATGGCCATGTCGTAGGGCCCCCCGGATTCAACCGGAACGAAGGTTTCCGTCACATCGACCCGCTGCCATTCCGGCATGCTGGACAGGATGTTTTTTTCCAATTGATCGGTGTCCACGCCCTGGGATTCGCCGTAAAGCATCACATTCACCTGGGCCGGCGGCCGATTCGCTTCCTTTACTTTTTCCACGACCGTGTGTGCGATCGAAATAATGACGGCAATAGCGATAACGCCAATCAGCAGGTGAAATTTATAATAATAGAAAAAATGGTCCGCTTTGTCCCGGAGGGGGCCTTTGCTGGGCATCGTCGCGCTTTGTTGACGAAGATGGGAATGGATCAGTTTGTACGCTTGATTAATTTGCTCGAAATCAGCATTTTCGCTTTTTTTAATCCATAAAAAGTACTTTTGGTCGACTTCTTCCTTTGTGGCATTTTCGGGAACTCCCAAAATGTCATAGGCTTTTTTCAAATCCAAGCCGATTTCCTCCTCCATTGAATACAATATGGCCGGCTTAGACGCCCCATTTTTGGCTCTTGCCTCAGAAGTGCGGTGGAAAACAGGCGGCTCCGCGCTTGGACACCGGTTTTTTTGAACGTGCCCCCCGCCGGATTCAAACCGCGGCATGGTAAATGTGTTCGCCTTGGCGGGCGTTTGCGTCTATTGCCGCTGCTCCCGTTTTCTTTCGTTGCACGTTCATATTATAGCATATTTATTCGCGGAAAAGAGGGGGGCGGCGCCGCGCGTTTGCAATTCCGTCGCTGCTCCCGATCCCGGGAATTCACATGGGCAAAGCGCCTGTAGATTTGCGGACGATCAATTCCGACGGAAAAATAATTTTTCTCCAGGCGGCCCCCGCTTTTCCCTGAATTCGTTCGATCAACAGTTGCATGCCCATGTATCCGAACTGGTAAGCAGGCTGTGCGGCCACGGTCAGGAACGGGTTCAACTGCGCCCTGGCGCCCAGATCGTCGAAGCAGGCGACAGAGACATCCTCCGGTACCCGCTTTCCCTGTTCCTGCAGCATTCGCACCACATCGATCGCGATGAAGTTGTTGCCGGCAAAAATCGCGGTCGGCGTGGAAGGGAGCGACATGAAGCGATGAATGATTCCCTCGTCGGCAAATGATTTATAGTTTACGTGAACCATGAGCAGCGGATCCAGCGGCACGTCGTTCAGCTTCAGCGCCTCGACGTATCCGTCGCGCCGCTGCCTCGCTGTGGAAACATCGGTGGAGCCGTTCACCAACGCGATTCTGCGATGGCCCAGCGAGATGAAATGCTCGACCAGGCTTTTGGCGCCCTCTTTGCTGTCTCCCGCGACCCAATCCGATTCGATGCCCGGCACTTCCCGGTCGAGCAGGACGAAGGGGATTCGCTGCCGCTGCAGCATATGCAAATGCGGCGCCGACCGGTCGCCGGTGGGGGCGAACAATACGCCGTCCACCCGCATGGACAGGATCGCTTCGACGTAGTCCTTTTCCTTTTGATAGTCCTCGTCGCTGTTGCCGAACATGAGCTTGTATCCGTGCTGTTTCGCGGCGTCTTCCGCCCCGCGCGCCAAGGTGGTGTAGAACGGGTTGGTGATGTCCGTGATCAGCAGAGACAGAATCATCGTTTGCTGCTTGACCAGACTGCGCGCCATTGCGTTGGGGATATAGTGCATGTCCTTCATCACTTTTTTCACCCGCGCCCGGGTAGCCTCGCTGATTTTTCCACTGTTATTGATAACCCTCGAAACGGTCATGGCGGAAACGTTGGCCTGCTTGGCGATATCGTAAATGGTAACCATATGGATTGTGCCCCTTTATCGGTTCGGTTCAACTTTTGTTTATACTCATTGTATGGGAAAAAAGGATTGACAGCAAGGCCATTCCTTGTTAAGTTAGAGTTATCGATAACATTTATATTTTACTACTTGAACGGAAAAGACGGTGATTGCGTTGGCAGGCGAGATTAAAGCGGGCGCGGCGGCTCTGGTCATGCATGTGAAGGATCATGTCGCCACGACCTTGAAGGATTTGCAGCGGGGAGAGCGTGTGGAATATCAGGTGGCGGGAGAAGCCGCGGCGACGGAATTGAAGGATTCCATTCCATTTGGCCACAAGTTTGCCATCGTGGACATTCCGGCCGGAACGGAAGTGCGGAAGTACGGCGAGGTGATCGGAAGATCGACAGCGCCGATTTCCCGCGGTCAGCACGTGCATGTGCACAATATGGAAGGGATTCGCGGCCGCGGAGATCAAGCCGGGGGGGAAGGCGTATCATGAACACGATCAGCGCTTATCAAAGGGCGAACGGAGAGATTGGCATTCGCAATCATTTGCTGATTATTCCCACGGTCATATGCGCCAATCAGGTGTGCAGCCGAATCATGCAGATGGTGCCGAATACGGTAGCCATCCCGCATCAGCACGGATGCAGCCAAATTGGCGCGGATAAAGACAGAACGTTCGACGTCCTCGCCGGAACAGGCAAAAATCCGAATGTGGGCGGCGTGATTATCGTCAGCCTGGGGTGCGAGGTTGTCGATCCGTCGGCGTTGGCCGAAGCGATCAGGGCCACCGGTAAACCTGTGGAGTTTTTTGATATTCAATCCGTCGGCGGCTCGGTGAAGGCCATTCAGCATGGAGTCGGGCTGGCGCAAAAGATGCGTCGGGAGTTGGATCGAATGGAAAAAACGGAAGTGCCGCTAAGCAGGTTGAAGCTGGCGGTCAAATGCGGCGGCTCGGACGCGACTTCGGGCTTGTGTTCGAATCCCGCGTTGGGCGTGGCGTCCGATCTGCTGATCGAGGAAGGCGGCGCCGTGGTCATCGGCGAAACGACGGAGATTATCGGAGCCGAGCATGTGCTGGCGGAACGTTGCGCAACGCCGGACATCAAAGATAAACTGTACTCGATTGTCCATCGGTTTGAAAAAGAGGTGGAGCGGATGGGAGCCGATATGCGCGGGGGCAACCCGAGTCCGGGAAATATCGCCGGCGGGCTCTCCACGATCGAGGAAAAGTCGCTGGGCTGCATCAGCAAATGCGGCACCGCCCCGATCAAAGGCGTGATCGAATACGCCGGGGCGATTCCGAATCAGGGTTTATATTTCATGGATTCCCCGGGAAATGATATCGAATGCGTATCGGGGATGGCGGCGGGCGGGGCCCACATCGTATGCTTTACGACAGGGAGGGGAACGCCCACGGGGTCTCCGGTGGTGCCCGTCATCAAAATCACGGGAAACCAGCAGATGTACGAGCGCATGACGGACAATATGGACGTCAATGTGAGCGGGATTTTGAGCGGCCGGCTCTCCCTGAGCGAGGGCGGAGCGGAAATTTGGCGGGAAGTGATCGAGACGGCCAACGGCAAATTAACGAAAGCGGAAATTTTGGGTCATCAGGAATTCAGCATCAACCGGATTGGCCCCAGCTTGTAATCTGGCAATAGAAAAAAGGAGGAACACGGTTGAAAAGACTACAAAATCGCATTGCGCTGGTTACCGGCGGCAGCCGGGGGATCGGCGAGGCCATTGTTTTGCGTTTGGCCGAGGAAGGCGCGGATGTGGCGATCAATTTCACCTCGGAAAGGTCGCGAGGTCTGGCGGAGGATGTCGGGAGACGCGTGGAGCAATTGGGACGAAAAGCGATCATTGTGCAGGCCGATGTCGGCAGCGAGCCGCAGGTGCGGGAGATGTTCAGGCAGGTGGAGCAGAAGCTGGGTCAGGTGGAGATTCTCGTCAACAATGCGGGTATTGCGCCGTTCGAGCCTTTCATGAAGCTGTCGGAGGAAACGTGGGATCGGACGTACAACACCAATGTCAAATCGATTTTCCTTTGCTCGCAGCTCGCGGCCGCATCCATGATTGAAAAAAGATACGGCAAAATCATCAACGTGCTTTCCACGGCCAGTCTGATGGTGACCAGCCCGATCATCCCCCATTACCAATCGTCCAAAGCGGCGGCGAACATGCTGACCAAAGGGATGGCAATCGAGCTTGGCAAGTATGGCATCAATGTGAATGCCGTGGGGCCTTCCACGGTGGATACGGACATGTGCACGGACTTTTTGGCCGATCCGGCGATTCGCCGGAAGGAAATCGAGGCCAACCCGATGAAGCGTTTGGGCACGGCGAGGCAAATCGGCGACGCCGTTGTCTTTCTCGCTTCGGAGGAGGCGATGCAGGTCAACGGCCACCTGCTGATGGTCGACGGCGGTTTGACAGTGAAGGCGGCGCAGCCCGACGACCACATGGAACGTTGATTTGCGGTGAAATGACGTTTAGAAAGGGTGAGGATGATGTTGATCGGCATTCCCAAACTGATATCTCCCGAGATGATGAAGGTGCTGATGGAAATGGGGCATGGCGATGAGATCGTGCTTGCGGACGGCCATTTTCCGGCGGCGAGCCACGCGCAGCGATTGATCCGCTGCGACGGACATGGTATCCCGGAATTGCTCGAGGCCATTCTCCGATTTTTTCCGCTCGATACGTACGCGTCTCATTCCGCCGCGCTCATGGCCGTCGTTCCCGGCGATTCTACGGAAACGCCGATCTGGGATCAATACCGCGACATGATCCGCGGCGCCGGTTCGGCGGAGACCCGGCTGGAGCTGGTCGAACGCTTCCAATTTTACGAGCGGGCCAAGCGGGCGTACGCGATTGTCGCTACCGGAGAAAGCGCGAAATATGCTAATATTATATTGAAAAAGGGCGTGATTGCCGCCACAACATAACAGAAACGGAGAATCGGATCATGCGGATTGACGCGCACCAGCATTTCTGGAAACTGGATCGCGGCGACTACGAATGGATATATCGCGATCGGCCCGTACTTCAACGCGACTACCTCCCGGAGCATCTTGCCCCGCATTTGCGGAAGCATCATATCGATGGCACCATTCTTGTGCAGGCCATACAGACGTTGGAGGAAACGGAATTTTTGCTTTCGCTGGGGGAAAGCTCCGATCGGATTGTCGGCGTGGTCGGATGGCTTGATTTGAACGATCCCGCGTACAAAAACCAATTCGAGCGATTCCGGAAGCATCGCAAATTTGTCGGGTTTCGCATCATGATTCAGCAGATGCGCGATCCGAGCGTTATCCTTGAGCCGCACTATATAGAGGCATTGCGTTATTTTACCGAGTGCGACTTCCCTGTCGATCTGCTTGTTCGGCACCATCAGCTTCCCGTATTAATCGAGGCGCTGGTTCGTGTTCCAGGATTGCGCGGCGTAGTCAACCACCTGGCCAAGCCCCCGATCAAAGATCAGGTCGTGGAGCCCTGGAAAAGCCGGATGCGCGCCGTGGCCAAGCACCCCAACATTTACTGCAAGATGTCGGGCCTGATTTCGGAGGCCGATCGTTTGCACTGGAAACAGGAGCATTTTTTGGAATATGTGCGGCATGTTCTGGAGCTGTTCGGTCCCGAGCGCGTCATGTTCGGCAGCGATTGGCCGGTCTGTTTGCATGCGGCCGGTTACGATGAGGTGATGGACGTTCTGCTGAAAGCACTCCCGCCGGATTATGCGCCGCAAAACCGGGAGCGGCTGTTCGGTCTGAATGCGCGGATATTTTACAAATTGCAAGATTTGCGCGATACCACACGGGACGTCACCAGCATATCAAATATTTGACGTCGCCGAGGTTGCTTTTGAACGCAAGCTCCATCTGTGTGTCGAAGGACGGCTCGTCCCAATAAGCCGGCATCTCCAGCCCGTGCTTTTTGGCGAATTTCCGGATCGCATCGTCCAACGATTGGGCAGGGATGATGCGGTCTTTTTCTTTGAAATTTGAAATGGTGGAATGAAGCAAATCGAAAGTATATTTTCTCACCGCGGCCTCCTCTTTCTTTTCTAATCTGTATAAAGTGTAGCCGCGGAGCCGTTTGTTTTCACCGCACTTCTATAGTAACAAATCCGCCGCACAATGCAGAGTCTGAATTTGACAATGGATGGGATGGATGCCGCAAAAATTTCCCGGCCCTTTCAAAATTCCTTCCGCCCGGATCATTTTCTGGTAGAATAAGATGAAAGCGATTCAGGACTGGTATAGGGGGAAAGCGGATGGATAAAAAAGCGGTCCGTGGATGGGTGATGTACGATTGGGCCAATTCGGCATTTGCCACGACGATGCTGGCGACCGTGCTGCCGATTTTTTACCGGGATGTGGCCGGAAGCGGACTGGATGAGACGACGGCAACGTCTTTATGGGGATACATGAATTCGCTGGCCATGCTGTCGGTTGTTTTGATGATCCCCGTATTGGGCGCGGTATCGGACATGACGGGTTTAAAAATGCGTTTTTTGCGCCTTTTCGCTTATGCGGGCATGGCCGCTTCCGCTTGCTTCCTGTTTGTGGGCGAGGGAGACATCGTGCTGGCTTCGGTTTTGTTTATTATCGGCTCCGCCGGGTTTTACGGGGGCAATGTGTTCTACGATTCCCTGATCACCGACTTGGCGCCGTTGGAAAAAAGGGACATGTTATCTTCGCAAGGCTATGCTTTCGGGTATATCGGCGGCGGGATTTTGCTGGCTGTCAATCTTGCGATGATCGAAGGTCCGCAATGGTTTGGGTTTCCCGATACCTTGACGGCCACCAGGGCGGTTTTTATCAGCGTTGCGGTGTGGTGGTTCGTGTTTTCACTTCCTCTTTTTCTAAGGGTGAAGAATCGACCCGCCACCGCTGTGTTGAAAATATCGCAATACGCTTCCGTCGGATTTGGGCGCATTTGGGCCACGGCGCGGAGAATGAAACAGTATCCCGAATTGCTGAAATACTTGTTTGCCTATTGGTTTTTTAACGATGGCATCAATACGGTAATTATTATGGCGGCCGCGTACGGAAGCGAGATCGGCATCGGCACCTCCGATCTGATCAAAGCGCTGCTGATTACGCAATTTGTGGGGATTCCATTTACGCTGTTGTTCGGCAAGATCGCCGAACGGGCAGGTTCCAAGCGTTCTTTGTATATTTCCTTGTCCGTTTACGTCGTCGTGATCTGTCTCGGTTACTTTATGGAATCGGCCTGGCAATTTTACGCGCTTGCGATTTTGGTCGGATGCGTCCAGGGAGGCAGCCAGTCGATCGCCCGCTCCATTTACAGCGGGCTGATCCCGGCGGAGCGTTCGGCGGAATTTTTCAGCTTTCTAAGCATTTCGGGCAAATTTGCGTCGATTATCGGACCTGCTGTCTTCGGCATTGTCGGCCAACTCACGGGGTCAAGCCGTTTCGGCATCGTGTCGTTGATTTTGTTTTTTGCCGCAGGGATTATCCTGCTGACCCGGGTCGATTTGGACAAGGGACAAAGGCAAGTTCAAGTTTAAGCGGTCGTCGGTCGTCATCGGAGGTTCCTTGTTAAACGGGTTTTCTGCGGAGCGAACGAATGGAGATTTCATGCTCTCCTAAAACTTCGTGGATCGATTTTTGATCCTCGCGGATTTGCTTTACGTCCTGACTCGTTTCTATCACGGCTTGCATGATGAGCGGAATGTCGGCGACGTCTTTTTTCGTTGCCATGTTGGTCTCGATGAGCCTGATACGCTCCGTGTTTTCCGCAATGGCTTGCTTCATTGTTGCTTGTTCGGACTTCACCGTGTGCATGTCGGACTTCAGTGTCTGCACGTCGGACTTCAGTGTCTGCACGTCGGACTTCAGTGTCTGCACGTCGGACTTCAGCGTCTGCACGTCGGATTTTACCGTTTGCATGTCGGATTTCAGCGTCTGAATATCGGACTTCATCCCTTGGACTTCACTTAAAATTTGTTGCAATAAGGCTTCGCTCATTTTCAAATCTCCCGGGCTTTTTTAAAATTGGAATGATGTTAATTATAACACAACATGTTTGGATCCGACAGAAGGGATCGTGTTTGCCCTTCTGTTTTATTTTTCGTTAATCGGAGGGCGCGGCGAAGCTATGATCGGCAATAGGCGCGCTCCATGAAAAAGGGTCTTTGTTTCTATCACAGGGTTGTCCGACCCCGCATAAGATGTGATAGAGAAAGAGATTCCGCTCTTTCTCATCCGTGCCGGTGCGTACCCAAGCATCGGTCATAGAGAGGAGGGAATGCAAATGGCAGGTGTAAAAACATGGGTGAATCTCAGCCCGGCGACTTTGCAGGTGTCTCTCTTCGTTCGTCAAGGCGTTCAGCCGACCGATCAGGACGGGACGGTCGCATTTACGCTCGATCCCGGACAAACGCTGGACGTCCCTTACGGCAACGAACAGAACAGCCTCTTGAACGGCATTTCGCTTTTTACGATATTCCAAAACGATCTGTACAGCAAAGTGCAATTCGTCACCGCAAGGGAAAGCGAATTGGACAATCTGCTTAATCTGAACGACGTGCTGACGATTTCCAAAGAACTGTCGGACTATATTTTGTCCGGAAGCAGCAGTCTGGATGCCGTAAACGACGCGCAAACGGTTGCCGAAATGCGCGCCGCGATAGAAGACCCGCAATTGGGGCTCGATCTGACGGAGTACAACCCCCTTTCGGAGACGCTCAAAGATCAGGTGGCCGGCCTTTTGTTGATGGGCAGGCCCGCGGGAGGGTATCTCACGGCGGTTGAAGTGCAGGAAGCGCTCGATGCGGCGATCAATCAGATCGTAAACCCCGATCAAATATTTGTCCAGGCGGACGCAACGGGGGGAAACGGAAGCCGGGCGCATCCGTTTGGCACGATCGCGGAGGGGATCGCGGCCGCCAACCCCGGCGGAACCGTGCAAATTTTAAGCGGGACGTATTCCATCACCTCGCAAATTGCCGTCAACAAGCCCGGGATCACTTTGAAAGGTCAGGACGGGGCGCTGCTTGTGCTGCAGGCCGATCTGATCCCGCTGCTCATCCAGTCCGATCATGCGACGATTGACGGATTGACCATGACGAGCGACGTTCCTTACCGGAGAGAGTTTATTCAAGTCGGCGGGGCGAGCGCGCGTTTGGTCAACAACACCATCTACGGTCCGCCGCAAGCGTTGCCCATGTCCGACTGGGTCGTCAACCGGGCCGTCGTGCCGCAGGTGGGCAATGCCGATTTGTCCGTTGAAAACAACACGTTTCATACGCTGCGGACAGGGATGTATATCAATCCCAACGTCACGGGAATCATCAACGATAATGTGGTCTATAACACCAAAGGCGGTTTCCTGGTCGATCGGGCGTTCACGACATTCGACGGGAATGGATGGGGTACCCCTCGAAACGAGTTCGATATCGTTCTGCTGGCGGGCACCACGACGGGTCCTCCGTACGACGATCTGACCGCGTTAAGCGCGAACAATCATCAGGCCGTCATTTCGGACCAGAGGGAATCGGGCCAATAAAAGGGTTCGACCATCGCAAAACGACACAGCGGGAAAGCCGGAATGAACGGCTTTCCCGCTGTTTGCGGCGCGACGGTTTAAGCGAGGAATCCGCCTTTGCGAAGCATTCGTTTCACGCCTTCCCGGCTCATCAGGGCGCCATCGGAAGCGTAGGTTTTGGCCGCCACGGGCGGACAGGCGGAATAGTGCCGCTTTAATTCCGCATTCGGGTTTGCGGGAAGAATGACGATGTAATGCTTGCCGTACCGCACCGCGTTTTGGCTTTCGTATTCGGAGATGAGCACCTCGTGTATTTTTTCCCCCGGTCGAATGCCGGACTCCACGACCCCGATCGAGTCCTTGTCGGACGCTTCGATCAATACTCCGGCCAGATCCAGAATTTTGCACGCAGGCATGGCCATGACGAAAACCTCGCCGCCTTTTCCGTCGATGGCAGCTTTGATCAGAAGTCTGGACACCTCTTGCTGCGTCATAAAGAACCGGGTCATCCGGTTATCCGTGATTTCCACATGGCCCTTTTCCGCAATTTGCTTTATGAACATGGGCAGGACGCTCCCGCTTGTCCCCAGAATATTGCCGCCTCTGACGCAAATGAACTTCGTGCGGATATTGAAATGATTCGACAGAACCATCAGTTTTTCTCCGATCGCTTTGGTCATGCCGTAAAAGTTGCTGGGGTCCGCCGCCTTGTCGGTGGACATGTAAATCACCTTTTCCACATGGTTTTGCATGGCGGCGTCAATGACGTTTTGAGTGCCGATGATGTTGGTCTTCAAGGCTTCGATCGGCTGCTCCTCGCAAACGGGAACGTGCTTCAACGCGGCCAGATGGAAGACGTAATCGATATCGGCGCAGGCTTTGGCCAGCGCTTCGATGTCGCGGATATCGCCGATGCAGAAGCACAGCCGGGGATCGTCCAGCGCGTGCTTCATCGCGATCTGCGCCGATTCGCTCCGGGTGTAAACAACGATTTTGTTGGGATGGTACGCAATGAGCTGACGGATTAATTCGTAGCCTAAAGAGCCTGTTCCCCCAGTCACCAAAATATTGGATTGTGTTAACATATCGTTCGCCCGCCTAACATGTTATTTTTATATGTGGTTAATTCCGTCCAACGCTATTTTCCACAGATGGTTGTTGCCTTCCCATTTTTCGCTGTTGGGGAACCGGACGGCGCACACTTTTTCCAAGGGCCAGTCTAATTCCACTATGCCGCCAACGTCGGCATGGTTGACGAGAAGAACCCGAAAATCATGCCGGACCAGGTCCGTTAAAACCGCTTGAAGGTCGTACGCATCGTAGAATTCCCCTTCGGTTCGGATAAAAAGCAAGCGCTGTCCGCGATCCGCCTTATCCAGAAAACGCTGAATACGCCTGTCGAATTTATTCTTTACCTCGGGGTAAGCGGCCAAGTGGGCGGGGGTGTTGCGGACTTTGGAAAAATCGTGGTTGGAAAGGATTTGATAGAATTCATCCAGGACAAGCAGCATTTCTTCATTGGCATCGCCGACCACACGCAAATTTTCCAACTCCATAAAACCGTCAAAACGGTTCATCAGCAGCCGGTTTACATCGGACAATTGCGGCGACCCCATCCAATCCAGCACGCCGGAGTAAGGCCGCAAGTTGTTTTTTTTCAGTTGAATGGAAGCCAAACACAGATCCCCCAAGCTGAAAATACCGTCGTAATCCCCTTTTAATTCCGCTAATTTCATAGCTTTATCCTTCGCCTCCCGTCCTTCCTTTCCAGACTTGCCATTTTATTTGATTCAAGCTCCGCGGGAAATGCTTGGTCTTCCGTACGTATGGAAGGAAAATAGGTTTTGCAAATTTGGGCGTTCATCCTCTCTTTTTCGCCCGAACGTATCTTCTGTTTTTCAATAAGCTATAAACTGTACCAGAAAAATCAGCAGCGTTGAAAAGGAAGAGGAGATGAACGGTGAAAATACTTCTTGCAACGTACTGGCCCGTTCCTCACGTAGGAGGGGTATGGCCTTTTATGGTGCAGTTTAGAAATAAATTGCAAGCCATGGGGCATGAGGTGGATATGCTTGGAAACGGGGATGACGATACGAATTCGTTTATTTACGTCGTCAATCAAAACCGCAGGCTGCAAAAGGACAAACTGCTTCCGCTGCTCAAGGCGAAGCTGAATTTGACGACATATCCGGTTCTCCACGCCAATCCGCTTGTTCATTACGCGGAATTTCAGCGGTACATGTACGAATTGGCCGCGGCCTATTTCAATGTGAATGGCTACGATGTGATCCATACGCAGGATGTCATTTCCACGACCGCCATCGCCCGCGTTCGCCATCCCGCCACGGCGCTGGTCGCCACTCTGCACGGTTGTGTTGCGCATGAAATCAGAAGCATTAATCATCCGACGAATTTTATCGCCCATGCTTATTATGACGCGATCGAACATACGGGGGCCGTCTCGGCGGAGATCACGCATGTCGCCAATCAGTGGCTGAAAAACATTTTGATGTACGAATATAAAGTGCCTGCGGAACAATTGGTTGTTTTCCCATACGGATTCGAAGTGGACGCCTTTGAAAAACGGATGAAGGAAAAAACCGATATCGAATGCCCTTTCGGCAAGCAGGTGATCATCTTCACGGGGCGGTTGGTTGAGCTGAAGGGCGTCCACTATCTCTTGTCCGCGCTGGGAAAATTGAAGGAGAAGCGCGACGATTGGATATGCTGGATTGTCGGCGAAGGCGAGAAAAAAGAGGAATTGGCGAAGCAAAGCAAAGATTTGGGAATCGAAGAAGATGTGGTGTTTTTCGGGAAGCGCAGCGATGTCCCGGCGCTGCTTCGGCTGTCCGATATTTTTGTGCTGCCGAGCCTGATTGAAAATCAATCGGTTTCCTTGATCGAGGCGCAAATTGCGGGGAAAGCGGCGATCGTCAGCAATACGGGGGGGCTGCCCGAGATGGTCGAGCATGAGGTTACGGGCCTGCTGACCCCCGCCGGAGATGTGGACGCGTTAAGCCGCAATTTGGAGCGATTGCTGGAGGAGCCCGATGAACGGGCGAAGCTCGGCGCGAACGCCCGGCAGTGGGGAAAACAGCATTGGTCGATGGAGGCCATGGCGAAGCAAATGCTGGAATGGTACGAAACCGCGATTGCGAAAAGAAGACAGGGGTAATGCATATGAAACGGCTTCAAGCTTCATTCCGAAGGTGGATGCGGGACCTCTATTGGAAGCTTGCCTCGCTGCCCGTTTGGGCGCGTCTCCGGCAGCTTTACGATTCGAAGTTCGGGAAACCGTCCAACCGCGTGAGCGGGAAGGCATACAGCCATCTGTTCCTTTCGCCCGCTCCCGGTCCGGATGTGACCGTGGACGGCAAAATCTGGAGCCGCGCCGCGGGCAGGCTGCCGGAAGGGTATACCGTGCCCGATCGGGCGTCGCTCCAAGTGCTGCTGCCGATGGAGGGCGACCACTATGGCGCGTTATTCTCCAATCGTTTGCCTGCACGGGGCTCCTATGTGGACGGCTCGGTCTGGGAGCGCGCCCGATCGGGCTTGCCGGCGCAATACATCATTCCGGACCCCGCGTCGGTCCGGGCCTTGAAACCGATGGCCGCGGAGGGCTACGACGCGCTGTTCGCCTCGCCCGTGCCCGCGCGCAGGATTGTGGTTCACGGCCAGGTGTGGGAGCGGATTGCCGCCGCCGTGCCGCAAGGCTATCGTCTGCCGGATGCCGCCATCGTCGATGTGCTGGACAAACATAAGCGGGAGGCGGGAAAATGAAGGCGCTTGTGACCGGGGGAGCCGGGTTTATCGGTTCCCATCTCACGGATCAACTGGTGGCCGCCGGGTTTCAGGTGCACGCGATAGATAATCTCCAGTCCGGACAGGCGTGCCATGTTCACCCGCAGGCCGTTTTCTACGAGGAAGACATCCGAAATAAAGCATGCGGGGAAATCGTGATGCGCGTGCAACCGGACATCGTTTTCCATTTGGCGGCTCAAGCGGATGTGCGGCGGTCGATGGATGATCCCCGCTACGATGCGGATGTGAACATTATGGGAACCATCCGCCTGCTCGAAGCGTGTCAGGCGGCTTTCGTCAAAAAGCTGGTCTTCTCCTCCACTTCCGGCGTGTATGGAAACCTGCGCAAGGATCTGATTTCCGAGGAAGATCCTGCGGCGCCCGTGTCCGCTTACGGCTTGTCCAAATGGACGGCGGAAGCATACATTCGCATCGTTTCCGCGCTGCGCCGCATCCCCTTTACGATTTTGCGCTACGGCAACGTATACGGCCCGCGGCAAACGCCGAAGGGCGAAGGGGGGGTCGTCGCCGTGTTCATGGAAAAAATCAGGGGCGGTTTGCCTTTGCATATTCACGGAGACGGCGAACAAACGCGCGATTTCGTGTTCGTGAAGGACGTCGTCCGGGCGAATCTTGCCGCGATCAAGCGGGGAAGCGGGGAAGTTTTTCATATCGGCACCGGACGCCGGGTCTCCATCAACCAACTGGTCGGTATGTTGGAGCAGCTTCACGGCTCCGGCTTGGAGGTGCGCCGCTCGCCGGCCAGGGAGGGGGATATCCGCCATAGCTGTCTGGATTGCGGCAAAGCTCGCCGCAAGCTGCAATGGCAACCGCAAGTGAGCATGACGGACGGCCTGAAGGAGACGTATTCGTTCAGGCCGTGACCGGCGTCCGCACCGCGGTCAATTTTCGCCGTACAGGCACGAATAGGCGAGGGCCCACATAAGATGTAACAATCTCGATTTGTGTGGAGGTGACCGGTTCGTGCCTGGATTTTTTGCCGCATTGGCCTTGTTTGTCAAAGAATTGATGCTGTTGGTGTCCTATGTCAAGAACAACGCCTTTCCTCAGCCGCTGACGGAGAAAGAAGAGGAATTGCATCTGCGCTTGATGGCCGAAGGCGATGCGAATTCCCGCAATGTGCTGATCGAACACAACCTGCGTTTGGTGGCGCATATCGTCAAGAAGTTCGACAACACGGGCGAGGACCTGGAAGACCTGATCTCGATCGGAACGATCGGTCTGATCAAGGCGATTGAAAGCTACTCGCCGGATAAAGGCACGAAGCTTGCCACGTTTGCGGCGCGGTGCATCGAGAATGAGATTTTGATGCATCTGCGATCCCTGAAAAAAACCCGCAAGGATGTTTCGCTTCACGATCCGATCGGCACCGACAAAGAGGGCAACGAAATTACGCTGATCGATATTTTGGGCACCGAAGCGGACGATGTCGTCGATAAAGTTCAGCTCAAGATCGAAAAAAGCAAAATATACCGCAATTTGGACATTCTCGATGAACGGGAGCAGGAGGTCATCAAGGGCCGCTTCGGCCTGATTCAGGGCGGGGATGAACGAACCCAGAGGGAGATTGCCAAATCGCTGGGCATTTCCAGATCCTACGTCTCACGCATCGAGAAGCGGGCGTTGATGAAGCTCTACCATGAATTTTACAAAGCGAAGCGGTAAAAAGGTTTGGGCGCTTTCCTTAAAAGTGTGGTGAAAAAGCGTGCGGGGCTTGGGTCTGGATGAAAGAAACGCCGGCGGTCGCCGTTGTCCGCGGACAACGGCGACCGGAAATCCGGATCTGAGCGCGGCACCCCCTGTTTTTCACCACACTTTTAATCGGGATGCACTTTTTTTCGGCATGTCCGCCTCCGGGAGTTTAGTTGTTTTTTTGTTTCATGAATTCCGAACGAAGCCATTTTTGTGTTATAATGTGTTAATCGACGCTTGATTTTTAATGGTTTTTTATGAATGGGAGTATCGGGAATTCCGCGTATACGGAGGGTAAGAAGATGCCTTTGAATCAGGAAGAAAATCTGGCCTTGAAACAAATTATCGGCAGAGTGAAGGAACAATTTACGGTCAGGCAGATTATGCTTTTTGGTTCCAAAGCAAGGAACGAGGCTACGGTTGATTCAGATGTCGATATTCTGCTGTTGGTTGATGAGCCGGTGGATGATCGAGCGAGATGGACACTTTCAGATATCATGACGGAAGTGGAATGGGAAACGGAAATTTATATCAGTTGCAGGATGTACAATTACATGGATTGGAAAAACGAAAACGAAGATGCCATTTTTTTACCGTTTAAGGATAACGTGATTATGGATGGTGAATGGCTTGAGATATAGTCGTGCTGTCCAGATCCTTCTGCGCAAATCAAAAAATAATTTTGAATCCGCATTGTCGGACTTTGATGCCGGTCGATTTGACACCTGTGTAAGCGGCTTATATTATTCGTGTTTTCAATCGGTGGTGGCATTGATGATACTGCAGGGACAATCCGAAAGGAAGCATACCAATGTCAGGGCGTTCGTCAATAGGGAACTCGCCCGCAAAGGGGTATTGGAGAAAAGGTTGGCGAAGTTTTACAATAAATTGATGGAAGACCGCAGCGATGCGGATTACAGCCCCGCTATCGTGTTTGAAGAAGATGCGGTCAGGATTCTGATGGATTTAACGATGGAGTTTAATCGTGCATTGGCAAGTCTGATCGACAAGGAAACGTCGGAAGCTTGAACATCGCAGCCATCGATTTAAATGCCTCGGGCGTTGATGAAGCTCTACCATGAATTTTACAAAGCGAAGCGGTAAAAAGGTTTGGGCGCTTTCCTTAAAAGTGTGGTGAAAAAGCGTGCGGGGCTTGGGTCTGGATGAAAGAAACGCCGGCGGTCGCCGTTGTCCGCGGACAACGGCGACCGGAAATCCGGATCTGAGCGCGGCACCCCCTGTTTTTCACCACACTTTTAATCGGGATGCGCTTTTTTTTGTGGACTGTGATAAGATGAAAATATCCCCTTTTTTTCTCATGTATAATGTTACAAAAAAGATTAGTAGTTTTACAGATATACGCTGCACAGCCGCGCAAGGTAATATGAAGGTATACGCATCATCGCGGAATGAATGCGCGACTCACCAAAATAGGAAGGTGATATCACGATGGATACCCTATTGAGCGAGGAATCGAAAGTCCTGGAACGAATCAAGCGAAATCTGGAGTCCTGTATTTTCGGAAAAAAAGATGAAATCGCGCTGGTGCTGACCGCTTTGCTGGCGGAGGGCCATGTCCTGCTGGAGGATGTTCCCGGCACGGGAAAGACCGTTCTGATCAAGGCGCTGGCCAAGTCCATCCAAGGCTTGTTTCGGAGAATCCAGTGCAACCCGGACCTTCTGCCTACGGATATTACCGGGGTGTCCATTTACCATCCGAAAACGGAGTCCTTTATGTTTCGTCCCGGCCCGGTGATGACCCACATTTTGCTGATTGACGAGATCAACCGGGCGACCACCAAAACCCAGTCCGCTTTATTGGAAGCGATGGAAGAAAAGCATGTGACCGTCGATGGGGAATCGCATGAGCTTCCCCAACCGTTTATTTTGCTGGCGACGCAGAACCCGATCGATTTCGAGGGAACCTACGCGCTTCCCGAGGCGCAGTTGGATCGTTTCATGCTGAAATTCAGCCTGGGATACCCGGATGAGGAAACCGAGAAAAGAATGATCAGCGCGCAAGGCCACAGCCATCCGTTGGAAACGTTGGAGGCGGTGACGGATATCGAGACCGTGATTCGGCTGCAGGTGAAGGCAAGGCAAATTCACGTCAGCGAGGGAGTCCATCATTATATCGTCAACGTCAGCCGGGCGACCCGCGAACACCCGAATGTGTTTCTCGGCGCAAGCCCCAGGGGAACGATGGCCCTGTTGCAGGCTGCCAAGGCGTATGCGCTGGTCGACGGCAGGGATTATGTGCTCCCGGACGATGTGAAGTACCTGGCGCCGTTTGTGTTGGGGCACCGATTGATTCTGCGCTCCGAATCGCGCATGGAAGGAGCCACGTTCCAGACGGTGATGAAGTCTATTTTTCAGCAGGTGAAGGTGCCTGTGGGATTGGAGAAATGAACGGATGATCAGCTCAATCCGAAGCTGGATGGTTCGCCGCCAACTGACCTTCCCATCCCGATTTTGGGGCGTATATGTTTGCTGGTTTTGCAGCCTCCTGTTTTTGTTGTTTCAGGGCGGCCGGCTTTCTTTTATGCTGTTTGTCATCATTACGTTTTTGTCGGTTTATTTGATATCCGGCCAATGGAGCGGGATTTTGAACATCGCGGGCGTCCGCTCGCTGATCAATGTCGATCCGCTGACGGAACTCAAGGCGGGCACGCCGATTATGGTTCAATTCGAGCTGCGAATTCCGGGATATTGGCCGATTCCATATGTGCTGGTCAAAGACCGGCTGATCCGCAAAAACGGCGGCGAGCTGAATTTTGAGATCTCTTTCGTGCCCGATTGGAGAAGGCGCGGTGTCGTCAAATATCAGACCCGGCCGCTTTCCAGAGGATTGTATCACTTCGCCCCGACCCGGTGTTCCACAGAGGATATTTTCGGCCTTTTTCGCCATTCGAGCCTGCTTTCCGCACCCTACTCCTTCAGCGTGGCGCCACAAACCGTTCCCATTCGCAATTGGCACCAATTTCATCAACTGTACAAAGGGCATCACTACCATTCCACTTCAACGACCCGGGCGATGAGGGAAACGACGCAGATCAATGGCGTACGAGAATATATATACGGCGACCGCATTTCCAGAATTCATTGGAACGCAACCGCTCGAACCGGCAACTGGAAATCGAAGGAATTCGAACGGGAGTCGCTGCCCAAGACGATGATCATGCTGGACCGCAACCGCGATGCGTACCGCACGCCGGAGCAATTCGAGCTGGCGGTGTCGATCGCGGCGTCGCTCATCCAATACGCGATCGGGCAGGATCAGGCCGTCGGCCTGCTCTCCGTCGGCGCCAGCTCGATCTACTTCGAGCCCCGCCGCCACGCGGAGCATCAAAAATCGCTGACCCGGCACATGATCGAGGTCGAGCCGGACGGCGCCTACCCGCTCCTCAGCATTCTGAAGGATCGGGCCCGCTATTTTGCCCAGGGCTGCTTCTTTGTCATGATCAGCCCGCAGACGGACGAGTCCGCGATGCAGGCGCTGCACTGGATTTACCACCGTCAGATGAACCCTTGCCACATCCTTGCAAGCGAGGGGAAGAGCAGCCGCGACGAGCAATGGATGAAGCTGCTGGAGAATCGCGGTTACCTGGGGTATGCCGTTCCCGTTTTGCAACAACTGCCTAAAGTATTGGAGGGTGGGGGATGAGAACGCTGCGCTTTGCCAAATGGTTGCTGGTGGAGCACTGGCCGCACAAGGCAAAAAGTTTGTTTATCGGGTTGATCGCGTGGCAATATGCGGGATGGCTCTCCGAATACTGGTATGCCGAAACGTATCGCATTGTCGCCTGCACGCTGGTTGCGGTTTTTGTGACCGAACTGTTTCCGAGAATTCCCTGGATGGGAAGACGGCTGCTGCAATTCGCCGCCGTGGTGTTCTTTCATGTTGTTATTTTGCATTTTCACGCGGCGTCGCCGCCCAAGCTTGAGGCGTTCAGGGAATTCATCCCGTCGCTGTTTCAGTGGCTGGGCGGATTTTTCGCCGATTTCTACCTTGCGATGTCTCCGTATATTTGGTACGGCCTGGGGGCCTGGCTGATTTATATCGGGGCGATTCGCTGGATCGAAGGCCGCGCCCGGATTTTGTGGCTGACCATCGGCACGGTGCTGTTTTTTGCCGGCATGGATTCGTTCAGTGTGATTCTGTTCATGAATCAGGTCGCTATCGTCATTTTCAGCGGATTGCTGCTGCTGCTGGCGGATCATTTCTCCAAATTCAAGCAGCAGCATCCGGGCAGTTGGGTGTATGTGGCGGAATATCCCGGCATCCTGATCGCTTCCGTCGTTGCGCTTGTCTTCGTCATTGTGCTTGCGGGCTGGATCTCCCCCAATGTTCGGCCGCTGTTGACCGATCCTTATACGCTGTGGAAGCATTCCATGGGAGAGCAGGTGAACCTTCCCGGCAAAAGCTATTCGGACGATCGGGCGCCGAGAGCGTATTCCTCGGGCTACAGCCGCAACGACGAGCATCTGGGAGGGGGATTCGCCTATGATTACACCCCGATCATGAGCGTCAATACGGATCATCGAAGCTATTGGAAAGGGGAAACGCGCTCCATATACAGCGGACAAGGATGGATCAAGGCGCAGGACCCGGATTTGGCGGGATGGGCCGCTGTGGAACCGGGCCAAAAACTGCAAGCCGACCGTTTGGACGGCGACTCGAAATTGCAAACCAAAGAGATCAAACAAACCTTTTCCATGCTGAAAAAGGAAAACTATCCGGTTTTGTTCGGGGCCTATTCGTTGGAGTCGCTGGTCAGCTTGAACGGCGACGCTTCGGAGCCTGACGGCGAGGCGGGGCCGGAGCGGGAAAAGGGCGACGGGTCAAGCGCGTCGATCGGTCCCGGGAACGCGGCCTGGTCGGCCGGCCTGAACGAATTGGCCTGGCGCGGCGAGGAGTATCCGACCACGTACACCGTCGTTTCGCAGGTTCCCGTGATCGATGAAGCGGCGTTGCGGACCGCGCCGCTGGAATTGGCCGATCCGGACCGGTTTCGGCCGTATCTCCAGCTTCCCGCGGAGCTTCCGGACCGGGTGGGACGCCTGACCCGGGACATCACCGGGGATGCCTCCACCGCTTATGACAAGGTCAAGCGGATTGAAACCTACTTGAAGGAGACATACCCTTATACCAACGAACCGGATCTGACCCCGAAAACCAGCGCCGATTTTGTCGACAGCTTTCTTTTTGAAATCAAGCAGGGCTATTGCGATTATTTTTCTACGGCGATGGCGGTGATGGTGCGCACGATCGGGATTCCTTCCCGCTGGGTCAAGGGCTACACCTCCGGGACGAACAAAGACCAGGAAGAAATCATGTACGGCGCTCCCGATGAATATATGGATTTTGACGGCCCGGGCGAATATGTGGTGCGCAATGCGGACGCTCATTCCTGGGTGGAGGTGTACATTCAAGGATGGGGATGGATTCCGTTCGAGCCGACATCCGGGTTTGTTCTTCCCGTGGTTCAGCCGGAGCAGGTCGACGAGATTGCGCCGCTCGATTTGAGTGCGGAAAGCTCCGTGGAGGAGGAGGCGCCGAATGCGAACCGGTGGCCGATCGTTGCCGGCCTCTCCGCGGCTTTGCTCGCGCTGGCGCTGATCGTATGGGGCTTGATTCGATGGAAACGGCTGTCGTCCCTGTTCAAGTGGAAGCCTCTGCGCCGCAGAAAAGCGGTTGATTTGAACCAGTTGGCGATTTTGGAATTTGACCGGGCCATCCGGTACGGGGCGCGCAAAGGGTATGTAAGAAACCCCGGCGAAACGGCGAGGGAAACGGCCGCCAGATGGAGCGGGCAAAACGCCCGAATCCGGCCGGAGTTGATGCTTTCCTTGTCCGTTTTCGAAGCGGCCAGGTATTCCAGGGAAGGCATAAGCGAACAGGATTTGGAACAGATGGTCCGCGCCCTGAAAAGCTTGCGGGAAGCGATGTAGGATGCGGGTCCCGCGCGGCCGCCGATGTGGCGACGCGGGAATGCACCCTGCGCGACCAACGGCAGGAGCGGCACGATCATATTGGCGAAACCGAAGCGTAAGTTGACAGGCTGGAACAGCCTCGAAACTTGCGCTTTTGCTTCGTTGCCGCTAAAAGTGCGCCGCCCATTTTTCAACGCGTTTTTAAAAGTGTGGTGAAAAAAGCGGTGCAGGGATGGGGCGTGGGTTGGAGAAACGTCAGTGGTCGCCTTTGCCCGCGGATTTCTCCCTCTATATGGCTCAAAAATCGGGAAATCTGCGGGCAACTGCGATCTTAAAACCCATGCCCCATCCCGGAGCCCTTGTTTTTCACCGCACTTTTAAATCGACAAATAAAAGCTAAAAATACAAACAGAAAAGCTAAATATCGTTATACCCCTTTCCGAATCGGAAAGCAGAAACCAAATAACGTGGAAATGAAACTAAATCCGCTTCCTTCCCACGCGGTGCGGAATGCTACTATAATGGACATATCCTGCAGGATACATCAATGATTTTGGGGGTTGGGCAATGAAAAAGCTTATGATCCATTCCATGCTTTTGTCGATGATCGTTGGATTGGTTGTCGGATGCAGTTCCAATAAGCCGCAGCAAAACAGTCAACCGGAAACGACATCGCCCGCGGAAAAACAGGTCAGCATCACCTTCTGGTTTCCGGGAGCGGATAAAGTCAATGACGATCATTTTCTTCAAGCCGTGAAAGATTTCGAGCAGAGCCACGCCAACATTAAAGTGGAGACGACCGTTTTGCCGGCCAATGCCCAGGATATTGAAACCAAGCTGAATGCGGCCAAGATGAGCGGGACGTTCCCGGATGTATTTTCCGCTTATTTGGTATACATGGGGACGCGCGGCTCGAGAGGCGAATTTGCGGAATTGGACGGATATATCGAGAAATGGGATGAAAAAGACGATATTTACGAAAGCGCATACGAAGCGGGCGTATATCAAGGCAAGACGTATGGCATCGGCTTCTTCCCCGCGCCTGAAATTTTGACGTATCGGAAGGACTTCTTCTCGGAAGCCGGATTGGATCCGGAGCGCCCTCCCACCAACTGGGAAGAGTTGGCTGAGGATGCGGTCAAGTTGACCGTGAAGGATAGCAAGGGCAATGTAACCCGGGCCGGGTTCGATATTCCGGCGATCAGTCCGGCGCTTGTTTTTCTGGAGCCGTTCATGAGGCAGAACGGATCGATGGTGATCGACGAAGACAAGGGAGTGCCCGCATTCAGCGACGCGGCTTCCGTGGAAGCGCTGCAATATATTGTCGATTTGCACGATCAGGGCGTAAGCATTCCGTACAATTATCAGAAGAAAGACGAAATTCCTTTTGTAAATGGGAACGCCGCGATGTCCTTCTTGCAAACCTCGCAGATCAGCAGCATTATCAAAAATCAGCCCGAGTGGGGGAAACAGTTGGGATTCGCTCCCGTTCTCCAGCATAAGAAACAGGTTGCGTTCAACGGGCAAAGGCTGTTTACGATCGGAAGCGAGAGCAAGCAAAAAGACGCCGCCTGGGAGTTTATCCAATTTATGATGTCCAAAGAACAGATGTGGAAGCGTTACGAGGAATTGAATATTCCGGTTGTCCGAAAATCGCTGGAAGAGCAGTTCATCAACGCAAATCCGGAGATGAACAAAATTTTATTGCAATACGTGGAGTTTGGCAAAGGAAAAGCGGTGGTGCCATGGACTTCGTTGGCGAACAAGCATGTCAGCCTGGCGTATGAAGAAGCGTTGAGCAAGTCCAAAACGCCCGAACAAGCGTTGAAAGACGCCGAGACCAATCTGTTGAAGGAACTGAAATAAATTCATGTGGAAGCAGGGCTTGTTGGGATTCGTCTAAAAGTGCGGTGAAACGCCGGCGGTCGCCTTGGCCCGCGGATTTCTCCCTATATGGGACTGGGAATCGGGAAATCGGCGGGCAACTGAGATCGGCAACCATGCCCCGTCTCGGAGCCGCCTGTTTTTCACCGCATGCCTAATACAAGCCCCGCGGTTTTATCCCGCAAAGATGGAGGAGGACACCATGCTGAAAGAGACATTGGGGGCCGCTTCTTTTTTTTCCAAAAGAAAGACGGCGCTGTCGGGCGACCGGGTCGGATATGTTCTGATCGCCCCTTTTTATATATTTTTAGCCGTGTTTATCGTTGTGCCTATCGTGATGAATCTTTATTTAAGCTTTACGGATTATGATTTTCAGCGAATGTCTTTCGTTGGATGGGACAACTACGAGAAATTGCTTCACGATTCTTTTTTTCTGATTTCCGTGAAAAATACGTTCGTTTACACCTTTTTTACATTGATTTTCACCATGGGGCTGGGATTGCTTTTCGCGGAAATACTCAATTCCAAATTGTTCGGCGTAAAATGGTTTCGCACCAGCTTGTTCCTGCCGTACGTTACGTCGATGGTGGCCGTTTCCATGGTCTGGCTCTGGATGTATGAGCCTTCGCACGGCGTGCTGAACGTCCTGCTGGACGGCTTGGGGCTGCCCAAGATCAAATGGCTGTACGATACCCGATATGCTTTGTTGTCGATCGTCATCATGAGCGTTTGGAAGTTTATCGGATACAACATGGTGATCTATCTGGCCGGACTCCAAGGCATTCCCAAAGACTTGTACGAATCCGCGTCGGTGGACGGAGCCGGCGCATTCCGCCAATTTTGGAATATCACCCTGCCGATGTTGAAACCGGTCACGTTTTTTCTCGTGGTCACCGGCTTGATCAACAACTTCAACGTGTTCGAGCAAATCCAAATCCTGACCAACGGCGGACCCATGAATTCCACCACGACCATCGTCCATCAAATTTACAATCGGGCATTTAACGAGTTTCAGTTGGGCTACGCCGCGTCGATGGCGATTGTGTTGCTGGGCATCATTGCGCTGATCACCATCGCGAATTTCAAATATGGCAACCAATCGTATGACGGTTAGGGGGGCGGAGGAAAAATGAAAACGATGCTTCATCCGAGTAAAATAGGGCTGGCCGCCATGATGTTCGTCTTGTCCGTTGCCATGCTGGTTCCTTTCCTCATCATGCTGCTGACCTCTTTTAAGGCCATGGGGGAAATTCTTTCTCCGCGGTTCCGATTTTTTCCCGAAACATGGACGCTCGACAACTTTGTGGAGGCCATGTCCAGAGGGGATTGGGATGTCTATTTCTTCAATACGTTGTTTGTCACCGCGGTGACCGTTGCGGTCAGCCTGGTCATCAACTCCATTGCCGGCTATTCGTTTGCCCGCTTGCAATTTAAAGGGAGGGACCTCCTGTTTATCGTGTCGCTGATCGGCATGATGATTCCGCCCCAGGCCACGATGGTGCCCGTGTTTTTGACGCTGATGCACATTCCTTTGGCCGGGGGATACGATCTCTTCGGGCAGGGGGGAATGGGGTGGATCGATTCCTATATGGGGCTCATCGCGCCCTATGTGGCCGGTTCCTTCGGCGTATTTTTATTTCGCCAGTTCTACTTGAACTTTCCCAGGGAGCTGGATGAGGCGGCCAAATTGGACGGAATGGGAAGAGTGCGCGCGTTCCTGTCGATTTATGTTCCGCTCAGCAAGCCCATATTTGCCACGCTGCTCGTGTTAAAAGCGACACAGACATGGAACGAATACACCTGGCCGCTGATCATTACGGTGTCGGACCGCATGAAGACCGTTCAACTGGCGCTGACGCTGTTCAGGGACGAGACGCAGGTTCAGTGGAATTTGCTGATGTCCGCCACCACCCTGATCACCCTTCCGCTCATCATCCTGTTTTTGTTTTCGCAGCGATATTTCGTGGAAGGCATCGTATCGACAGGGATTAAAGGATAAACAAGGAGAAGATAGCCATGAAAGCGATTGTGATTTTGGCCGATACCGTAAACAGGCACTGTCTGAATGCGTACGCTTCGACTCGCGTTCACACGCCCCATCTCGATCGATTGCAAAAGAGAAGCGTTGTTTTTGATTCGCATTGGGCCGGTTCTTTGCCGTGCATGCCGGCGAGGAGGGATTTGCTGACGGGCCGGCTGCATTTTCTGGAAAGAAATTGGGGGCCGATCGAGCCGTTTGACGACACGTTGCCGCGCGTGCTCGGAAGAGCCGGGGTCTATTCGCATATGGTGACGGATCATTATCACTATTTGGAGACAGGCGGGGAGAATTATTGCCAACAGTTCGACACCTGGGAATGCTTCAGGGGGCAGGAATTGGATCCCCTGGTATCGAGGGTGGCGAAGCCGGACGCGCCGCCCCATTTGGGGAAATACAGCGGCCAGTATGAGTTGAATCGAAGCGGATTCAAGGCGGAGAAGGATTACACGACGCCGCGAACCTTGGCCGCGGCTTGCGACTGGCTGGAGAACAATCGGGATGCGGACGATTTTTTGCTGTGGGTCGAATGCTTTGATCCGCATGAACCTTTCGACCTGCCGCGCGAGTATCTTGATCTATACCGGGACGCGTATAAAGGCCCGCTGTATTACTGGCCGGAATACGGGCCGGCGGACGTCCCGGAGGAGGCGTTGAGGCACATTCGCAATCGATACGCCGGGCTGCTGACCATGACGGATCGATGGATCGGCAAGCTGCTGGATGTCCTGGACCGGCAGGACAGGTGGGAGGATACGATGGTGATTTTCACCACCGATCACGGATACTTGCTGGGCGAGCATCAACTCATGGCCAAAAATTATATGCCCGTTTACAATGAAATTGCCCGCATTCCGCTGATGATCCATTTGCCGAACGACGAAGGTGCGGGCAAGCGGATCGCCGCGCTGACTCAAACCACCGATCTTTTTCCGACGCTGTTGGAGCATTTCAAAGCGGGCGCCTCGGTGAATCCGATTCATGGTCAATCGTTGCTGCCCTTGATGAAGGGAAGCAAGGCGGCTGTGAGAGAAGCGTTACTCTACGGGTATTTTGGCAAGAATATAAACGTCACCGATGGCCGGTACACGTATTTCAGGGCATCCGTCCGCGAGGACAATACGCCGTTGAATATTTATACCGCCATGCCGACAACGCTTTATCATTATTACGGTCTGGATCATCTCGCCGATCCGGGAAAAATCGAAGGCGGGCAATGGCTCAAATGGACGGATCATCCCGTTTGGAGAATACCCGGACAGATCGTGCGGCTGGCGGATCAGACGCAGTCCTTTATGACGAACGGCGCTTATATTCAACGCAGCTTGCTGTATGATATTCGATCGGATGATGGGCAGCAGGTTCCGCTGAATGATAAAATGAAGGAAAGCGACTATGCGGGGTTGCTCCGCGAACAGTTGCGCCGCCATGACGCGCCGGATGAGCAGTACGACCGCATGGGACTGGATCGTTTTTAAAAGCGTGGCGAACAAAGCGGATGAAATCGGGAAATCTGCGGACAACCGCATAGGGGGGAAGCGCTGCGACATGATGGAATGGATGCATTTTCACCGCACACTGTTCGGGAAATTGGTGCTGTCGTTTGGCGTTCTTATCGTTGCCACCATCACGTTGATCGGCGTCTTTTCCTTTCGGGCATCCGAGCAAATCATCGAAAAACAAATCCTCGAATCCCATCAAAATACACTGGAACAAATCAACAAGAACATCAGCTTTATACTGGATCAGGTCGTGGTCAGCGTCAACATCTACAACCTGAATGCCGATTTGGAATCCATGCTGCAAACCCGAAGCCTGGATCCGCAGCAGCAGTTGAAAAACCGGGAGCAAGTGGAACGAAAGATCGTTACGAATTCAATTATTTTTTCCAATATTCAAATGAACACGATTTTGATTGGCTTGAACGATGTCGTCTATTCGCAAAATCCGACCTGGTTGACCGGTTCGTCCGATCTGGAGGCCTTTCCGTGGTACAGCCGGGTGAAGGAACAACCGGAGAGGCTGCACTGGCTGCCAACGCATGCGAGCTTTGCCGCCCAACAGGAGGGAAAGCCCGTATTTACCGCGGTTAAAATGCTGCAAAGCCAGTATGTCACGCGAAATTACGGCATTCTTCTATTGAGCATTCCCGAAAGCGAATTATTCGCGATTTACAGCGAGTCGCTAAACGACAGGAGCGCCATGGACGGCAATGCCATTTTTATTATGGATTCCGAGGGCAGGGTGATCTCCCACAGCGACCGTTCGCTGGTGGGCACCCGCATTCGCGATGAAGCGCTGTTGGCGTTTATCAACGAAAACGACCCGGGCCGCATTCATTGGAGCAAGACGCAGGCCGTCATATCCAGCCGCATCCCGAAGACGGACTGGTTCGTCATGAAGAGCATCCAAAGGGTTGGGCTGTTTCAGGATATTCGGAACCTTCAGGCGAAAATCGCGCTGATGTCGCTGTTGGGGTTGCTCGTGACCTTGATCATTGCGGTGCTGCTGTCCAAAGTCCTTTCCGCGCCTCTCGTGAAATTAAGCGCGAGAGTTCGGACGTATATTGCGCAGAGCGGCATGCCGCACCAAAAGGAAGCTTCGCAGAACGAGGTCCATATGTTAAATCACGGCTACGAAGAAATGGTCGCGAAACTGGAGAGCACCATCATGGATTTGATTGCGAATCAGGAGAGCCGCAGAAAGGCGGAGCTCGCGGCATTGCAGATGCAAATCAATCCCCATTTTTTATACAACACCTTGAATTCCATCAAATGCCTCGTATGGACGCAGAAGAGCCATCTGATCGAGCCGATGATCAACGCGCTTGTTCACCTTCTGGAAAAGACCATTCACCGGAGCGGGGAATGGATTTCGTTGACCGAAGAGCTGGAATGCGTCCAAAATTACGTATTCATTCAGCAAATCAGGCTGGATACCGTGATTCCGCTCCACCTGCATGTAGACAACGACATCAAAAAATATAAAATCCCCAAATTGTTGCTGCAGCCTGTAGTGGAGAACGCCATTTTTCACGGATTCGAAGAGACGTTGGAGGGATTCGTGATTTCCGTGCATTGCGCTAACATGGGGGATCATATCAAAATTGAGGTGATCGATAACGGTCTGGGCATGGAACCGCAAACCTTGAAGCAATTGCTGCTGGGCCTGGAATCGAAACAATCCGAACAATTTACCGGGATTGGAGTGTATAATGTAGACGAACGGTTAAGAATGAATTTCGGCGCGCAGTATGGGATGAATATCCAAAGCGAATGGGGCAAAGGGACGCGCGTGACGATCATGCTGCCGCGCGGAGAAGAACATAAAAGGGATGAAGCGCATTGAACGCAACCGTGCTCATTGTGGACGATGAAAAATTGCTTCGGCAAGGATTTATTCACATGACCCGCTGGGAGGACCAGGGCTTTGAAATGATCGGCGAAGCGTCCAATGGCGTGGATGCTTTGCGGCAGATTGAGAAACGCCGGCCGCATATTGTGGTGACGGACATCAAAATGCCCTATATGGACGGCATTGAATTGACGAAAAAAATAAAGGAACGTTACGGCGAGCAAATTCAGGTCATTGTCCTGAGCAGCTTCAACGATTATGAATATGTCAAAGAAACGCTGAAATCCGGAGCGGTGGACTACGTTTTGAAACCTCAGATGCAAGTTTCCGAGCTGCTGGGCGCGTTGGACAAAGCGAAGAAAATGATCATGGGAGAGCCGTCGGCGGCGCATTCGGCCGACCGTGCATACCCTGTTGAAATCGACTACAAGCGTGTGAAAGAATGCATTGCCAAGCTGGATTTCCGGCCGCTGATCGATCGGGTGGGGGAGATGCGGCGCAATGGCCTCGAATCGGAGAGCCTCAGACGGTATGCGGTTCAACTGATGAATTATGTCATGTTCTCGTTGAATGAAGCCGGTGTTCGAAGCAAGGAACTGGAGGGTCAAGCCGATCTATGGATTCGGGACATAAAGCAATCGGCCGAAATCGAAGCCGCATTGGAGAAGGTGCTGCTGGCGCTTCATGACACCGTCGAGAGAAACAAGCCTTCGGCTGCATGGAGCCCGACGGTCCGAAAGGTGATGGACTACATCCGCGCCCATTATGAAGAAGACATTTCCCTGGATTCCGTCGCGAGGCAATTTTTTTTGAACAAAAGCTACTTGAGCCAATTGTTCAAACGAAACACAGGCGAAACCCTTCAAAGCTGCATTGCCAGACTGCGCATTGAAAAGGCAAAGGAACTGCTCGCGGAACGCGACGCCAATGTGAACGATGTGGGCAATCAAGTGGGGTATGCCAACGCCAGCTACTTTGGCAAAGTGTTTAAGTCCATCGTCGGCGTGAGCCCTTCGGAATATTGCAGACAGCGGATAAAGGGCTAGGCGTCTGTCCGACGGAGCAAAACGGGCGAATTTTTATTCGAAGGATGGATGAAGGGAAGGAACGGTCTTGAAAAGCGGCTTGCTGCGGTCGATCGCCGGAATGACGGATTGGAAGGGCGTTGTCTTTGCAACAAAAAGGACATATATGGTATAGTTTGTCGTATGAAACCATTTGAGGTGAGCAGGGATTGCTTGAAAAATTTATTCCCGACGGGTATGCGGAATCCATCTATCAGGTTGATTTGCCCGCACTGAAACGACAGGGGATCAAGGGAATCATTACGGATTTGGACAACACGCTGGTGGGGGCCGGGGATCCGCACGCGAACCCGCGTTTGCTGCAGTGGTTCGAGGAGGTCCGCGCCGCCGGTTTTGGGCTGACGATCGTTTCGAATAACCATCGCGTCCGGGTTTCGACCTTTGCCGACCCGCTTGCGCTGCCCTATATATACCGGGCGAGGAAGCCGTTCAAAGGCCCTTTCCGCAAAGTGCTGAAGGATATGAAGTGGGGGGCGAAGGAGACCGCGGTGATCGGGGATCAACTGCTGACCGATGTGTTCGGCGGCAATCGCATGGGGCTGTATACCATTTTGGTGCTGCCCGTGAATTTGGAAGAGGAAAGCTTTTTTACGAAGGTGAACCGCAAAATCGAGAAATGGGTGTGGGCCAGATTGAAAAAATCGGGCCGGGCATTTCCGGGAGGATGAGAATGTCGCAGCAGACGAATAGGGATACGCCGGGCACTTGCGCGGGATGCGGGATACGCCTGCAGTTTGAACGTCAGGATCAGGTCGGTTACGTTCCACCCTCTGCCGTAAAGCGCGATCGAATGATTTGCCAGCGTTGCTTTCGGATCAAAAATTATAACGAGGCTTCGCCGGTATCGGTTGGCGCGGATGATTTTCTAAAGGTGCTGCATGAGGTGGCGAACACCCGCAGCCTGATCGTACATATCGTCGATTTGTTCGATTTCGAGGGGAGCTTGATCAGCGGATTGCAGCGCTTTGTCGGAAGCAACCCGATCCTGCTCGTTGTGAACAAAGTCGACCTGTTGCCGAAATCGATCCGCCGGAGCAGGCTGCTTCATTGGGTGCGCCGGCAAACCGGGGAGCTGGGTTTGAAGGTCGTGTCGGCCGTGCTTTGCAGCGCCCGAAACGGATACGGGCTTGACCGGTTGGCCGCCGAACTGGAACAGCATAGGGACGGGAAGGACGTCTATGTTGTCGGGGCGGCCAACGTCGGGAAATCGAGCCTGATCAACCGAATGATCCGGGATTTCAGCGAGATGGACGGGGAGTTGACCACTTCGCGGTATCCGGGAACCACGCTCGACGCGGTGAAAATCCCGCTGGAGGACGGGCGGTTTATCATCGACACGCCGGGGATTCTGTATCCTTTTCGCATGAGCGAGATCGTTTCCAAATCGGATTTGCAAGTGATTTTGCCGGAGAAAGAGATCAAGCCGGTGGTATTTCAATTGAATGAGAAACAAACTTTATTTTTCGGCGCTTTGGCCCGGTTTGATTTTGTGCAGGGAGAGCACCAGCCGTTCGTCTGCTGCTTTTCCGGGTCGTTGAAAATCCACCGAACGCCGCTGGATCGCGCCGATGAGCTTTACGACAAGCACAGGGGGCGCATGCTGTCGCCGCCGTCGGAGGAAGGGCTGAAGTTGCTGCCACCGTGGACGGCGCATTCCATTCGGGTGCCGGCGGGGGAGTCGGTCGATATCCTGATATCTGGACTGGGCTGGATCAAGGCGAGCGGCCGGGTCGCCGCCCGCCTGGCCATCCACGCGCCGAAGGGCGTCAAGGTGGCCGTGCGTCCGTCTATCCTGTAGCGGCGCTTGAATATTCGGAGAGGGGAAGCATGCATGGATTGGAAAGGCAATTGGACTTTGAACAATGAAACCGTCATGTATGGCGTGTTCGGCGACCCGATCAAACATTCCAGGTCTCCGCTGATGATGAACCGGGCTTTCCGCGAGACCGGATTGAATGCGGCATACGCCGCTTTTCAGGTGAAGCCGCAGGATCTGGGCGAGGCGATACGCGGCGTGCGGGCCTTGGGCTTTCGCGGGATCAACGTCACCATCCCGCACAAGGTGGAGATCATTCCGTATCTGGATGAATTGAGCGACGCGGCCAAGCGGATCGGCGCCGTGAATACGGTCGTTCAGGAGGAGGGCCGGCTGATCGGCCGCAATACGGACGGGATCGGCTTTGTCCGCTCGTTGAAGGAGGAAGCCGGCTTCTTCCCGCAGGGCCGAACCGTGCTGCTGATCGGGGCCGGCGGCGCGGCGCGCGGAGTGGCTTACGCGCTGGCGTCGGAAGGCCCGAAGCAAATGTGGATCGCCAATCGAACGGTGCGCAAGGCGCAGGATTTGGCCGCCGAACTGAGCGCTTTCGCGGATTGCAGGGGCATCGGGCTGGAGGATATCCGGGAATGCGGCTTTCCGGATCTGGTGGTCAACACGACGCAGGTCGGGATGCATCCGAACGAAGCGGAGCTTCCGCTGGACGCCGGGCTGTTGAGGGCGGGCATGACCGTCAGCGACATCGTTTACAACCCGTTGAAAACCCGGCTGTTGACGGAGGCCGAACGCAGAGGCTGCCGCATTCATTCCGGGCTCGGCATGTTTATTTACCAGGGGGTTTACGCCTTCGAGTATTGGACCGGAAAACAGGCGCCCGTTCAAGCGATGCGGGAAGTGGTGGAGCGGTCTTTGGAAGGGTGAAAGCATAACGGGGGCGCTGGGAGGATAAGGCATGAAAATAGGCATCATGGGAGGAACGTTCGATCCGATTCACCTGGGCCATATGATCGCCGCGGAGCGGGCAAGGGAGGATTGCGGCCTGGATGAGGTCTGGTTTATTCCTTCCTTTGTTCCGCCGCACAAGGAACAGCCGCCCGGGGCGAACGCCGACGAGCGGCTGAAGATGGTCGGTCTGGCCATCGGGGACCATCCCCAATTCCGAATCCGGGATATGGAGATCCGGCGGGGCGGCGTTTCCTACTCGGTGGACACGGTGCGTCAATTGCGGGCGGATCATCCCGATCACCAATTTTTTTATATTATTGGCGCGGATATGGTGCAGTATTTGCCGAAGTGGTATAAAATTGAGGAAATCCTGTCATCCGTTCGTTTCATTGGCTTGCATCGGCCCGGCGTCGATTTGGGCGCCTTGCCGCTTCCGCCGGCGATCGAAAGCGGGCTGCTGATGGCGGAGATGCCGCCGATCGGCGTATCTTCCACGGAGATCAGGCAGCGGAGGATGCGGCGGCTTTCGATCCGGTATCTCGTACCGGAGCGGGTCAGGCAATATATTGAGGAGAAGGGTTTGTATGAAGCGTGACCAACTGTTGGCCGAAGTGAAAAAACGGCTTCCCGAGAAACGGTGGGAGCACACGCTCGGGGTGGTCCGTACGGCCGCGCGGCTGGCCGAACGGTACGGAGCCGATCCGGCGAAAGCCGATCTGGCCGCGATATTGCACGATTACGCCAAATATTGGCCTGTGGCGGAAATGGAACGGGTCATCCGCGAGCGGAATTTGCCGCGGGATCTGCTCGAATACAACAAGGAGCTGTGGCATGCGCCCGTCGGAGCTTATGCGGCATCCCGCGATTTTGGCATAGAGGATCGGGAGGTGCTGGACGCCATACGCTATCACACATCCGGGCGGCGCGGCATGACTTTGTTGGAAAAAGTCGTCTGCCTGGCGGACTACATCGAACCGGGCCGGAATTTTCCCGGCGTTGAGCCGATCCGCAGATTGGCCGAGGAAAGCCTGGAGGCGGGATTGTTGGCCGGGTTTGATTCCACCATCCGCTTCCTGATTGAAAACGGCAGGAAAGTATACCCGTTGACGCTCGAAGCGAGGAATGCGCTGATAGATGAATTGAACGCAACCAAGCGTTGAATACTGATGGAGAAATGGTATGCGAAATGAGAACTGGAGGGTTGAATTTGGCTTTGTCTTCGGAAGAGGTTTTATCCGTAACCGTGCGGACGCTGGAAGAAAAGAAAGCGGTTGACACGGTGGCCTTGAACCTGCAGGGCATTTCCCTGATTGCCGATTATTTTGTGATTTGCAGCGGGAACTCCGTCATTCAGGTGCAGGCGATTGCCGATGGAGTGAGGAAGGAAGCCCACAAAAACGGCATAAAGGTCCGGGGCATCGAAGGGTTTGACAGCGCGCGCTGGGTGCTGATCGATCTGGGGGATGTCGTGCTTCACGTGTTCCATCGCGAGGACCGGGAGTATTACAACATCGAGCGGCTTTGGTCCGACGCCAAGGTTGTCGAACGGGTATGAGGCCGGACGGAGAGATCGTTTTGCTCGACGTCGCGGATGTTCGGCCGCGCGCCGGATGCGCTCTTGAAGCCGCTTCCGGCCCCAACCTGTGGCTTCCGGCCCGCGAGTTACCCGCCATGACGTCGCTGTGGCCGCAGGCGGGGGACCGCGTGTACGCGGTCCGGTTTTCGGACAAGCACGGGAGGATGAGCGTCAGGGCGGCGACAGAGGCTGATCTTGCGCCGCTGGCGACGCCCGCTCCGGCCGATTGGAAAAATCGCTGGCTTGAGTCGCGGGTGTATAATTCGCTGGAGTTCGGAACGTTTGTCGTCTGCAAGGACGGGGAAGATGATTCCGGGTTTGGCGCGATCGGATTCATTCATCGGAGCGAACGCGTCCGGCTGCTGCGCATGGGGGAGCAGGTGCGGGCCAGGGTCAGCTTTGTCCGGGAAGACGGCCGAATCAACCTGTCGATGAGGCCGTTGAAGGAGCACGGCCGGGATGAGGATGCGGAGAAAATTTTGGGCTGGCTTCGGGAAACCCCGAAGGGAGCCATGCCTTATTCCGATCAAACGCCGGCGGATCGGATTCAGTCGAAATTCAACATCAGCAAGTCGGCTTTCAAAAGAGCGCTGGGAAAGCTGATGAAGGAGGGAATCGTCGTTCAGGAGGGGAATTGGACCCGTTTGAGCGACGGGCGCGAATCGGGCCCGGGGGAAGGGGGAAAGTAACATGGCTTATGGTTCTCTCGCCTCCGTCTACGATCGGCTGATGGAGGACATGCCCTACCCCCGCTGGATCAAATTTGCGCTGGAGTGTTGGAACGATCTCGACCGCGTCCCGCGGCACGTGGTGGATTTGGGTTGCGGCACCGGAACGGTTTCGCTGTTGTTGGCCGGGGCGGGGCATCGGGTCACGGGAATCGATCTTTCCTCCGATATGCTGGCGGTGGCCGCATCCAAGAGCTTGAAGCTGGCGAATCCGCCGCATTGGCTCCAGCAGGACATCAGCGAGTGGGCGTTGCCGGAGCGTGTCGACGCGGTCATCTCCTTTTGCGATTGCTTCAACTATTTGACGGAGGAAAGGGAGGTCGCGCAGGCGTTCGCCCGCACCTGTGCGGGATTGGAAGCGGGCGGGACGTTTATATTCGACGTGCTTTCGCCATACCAGTTCCGGTCTTATGCCGCCAGGCAGCCCTTTTTTCTCAACGAAAAAGATATCGCGTACATCTGGACCTGCGGATTGGATGAGGAAAGTTTACATATGGAGCATCAATTGACGATTTTCGCGGAGGAGCGAAACGAGCGGTTCGCCCGTCTGGAGGAAGTGCATGTGCAGCGGGCCTACCCGGCGGAATGGCTGGAGCGGCAACTGCTTGATAGCGGATTTTCCAGCGTTCGCCGTTTTGCCGATTTTGAGCGGAAAGAGCCGACAAGCCGTTCGCGCAGAATATTTTTCGTCGCAGTGAAGTAAAGGAGGATCACAATGACCCAGGAAAATGAAGCGGGCTATCAGCCGCTGATCATGGAACCGAAATGGCAAAAGTATTGGGAGGAACACCAAACCTTCAAGGTGTCGGACGATCCGGGAAAGCGGAAGTTTTACGCGCTGGACATGTTCCCGTACCCTTCCGGAGCGGGGCTGCATGTCGGCCATCCCGAGGGATATACGGCGACGGATATCGTCTCGCGCTACAAGCGCATGAAGGGCTTCAATGTGCTTCACCCGATGGGGTGGGACGCGTTCGGGCTGCCGGCGGAGCAGCATGCGCTGGATACGGGCAGGCATCCCCGCGATATTACCAAGATCAACATCGGCAATTTTAAAAGGCAAATTCGGTCGCTCGGGTTTTCCTACGATTGGGACAGGGAACTCAGCACGACAGACCCGGATTACTACAAGTGGACGCAGTGGATTTTTATTCAGTTGTACAAAAAAGGATTGGCCTATATGGCCGAGGTTCCGGTGAACTGGTGTCCGGCGCTCGGCACGGTGCTGGCGAATGAGGAGGTCATTGACGGCAAGAGCGAACGGGGCGGCCATCCGGTGGTCCGCAAGCCGATGCGCCAATGGATTTTGCGAATTACCCATTACGCCGAACGCTTGCTGGAGGATCTGGAGGAACTGGATTGGCCGGAGAGCATCAAGGATATGCAGCGCAACTGGATCGGCAAATCGGAAGGGGCCGTGGTTCGCTTCGAAATCGAAGGCTTTGTTTCCGAGCGGGGGGAGACGGCGCTGAACGTTTTTACCACCCGTCCGGACACGCTATACGGAGCGACGTATTGCGTCCTTGCCCCGGAGCATGAATGGGTCGAACGGATCACCGTCCCCGAGCGGCGCGAAGCGGTTGACCGCTACCGGGAGCAGGCCGCCCGCAAAAGCGATCTGGAACGCACCGACCTGGCCAAAGACAAAACCGGCGTGTTCACGGGAGCCTATGCGGTCAACCCGGTGAACGGGGCCAAGGTGCCGATCTGGATCGCCGACTATGTATTGGCCGGCTACGGCACCGGAGCGATTATGGCCGTGCCGGGCCACGATCAGCGCGACTGGGAATTCGCCAGGCGCTTCGATTTGGACATCATCGAAGTGGTGCGCGGCGGGGACTTGTCCCAAGCGGCTTATGAAGGCGACGGCGAGCATGTCAACTCCGGGCCGATCGACGGCTTGACCAACCGGGAAGCGATCGCCGCCATGATTCAATTGCTGGAGCAGCAGGGGAAGGGCCAGAGAAAGGTCACGTATCGCCTGCGGGATTGGCTGTTCAGCAGGCAGCGCTACTGGGGCGAACCGATTCCGATTCTGCATCTGGAAGACGGCACGATGAAGACGGTTCCGGAAGATCAATTGCCTTTGCTGCTGCCCGACGTGGATCAGATCCGTCCTTCCGGCACCGGGGAGTCGCCGCTGGCGAACATCGAGGAATGGGTGCGGACGGTCGATCCGGAAAGCGGGCTTCCGGCCCGCAGGGAAACCAATACGATGCCGCAATGGGCGGGCAGTTGCTGGTATTATTTGCGCTTCATCGATCCGCACAATGATGCGGAGCTGTGCTCCAAGGAGAAGCAAGCCCAGTGGCTTCCGGTTGACCTTTACATCGGCGGCGCGGAGCATGCCGTGCTTCACTTGCTGTATGCGCGCTTTTGGCATAAGGTGCTGTACGACCTGGGCGTCGTGTCGACCAAAGAACCTTTCTACAAACTGGTCAATCAGGGCATGATTCTCGGGCAGAACATGGAGAAGATGAGCAAATCGCGCGGCAACGTGATCAACCCGGATGAAATTGTCGGTCAATTCGGAGCGGATACGCTGCGCATGTATGAAATGTTCATGGGACCGCTTGAATCGACGAAACCGTGGAATACGAACGGCGTGGAAGGAATGTATCGTTTTCTCAACCGGATTTGGAGATTGTTCGTGGGAGACGACAACCGGCTCAACCCGCGGATTGCCGAAGAGCAAGGAAGCGGCGCGGAGGCACAAGGGAGCGACAAGTTTGTCCGCATCTGGCATAAATCGGTCAAGAAAGTGACGGAGGACTACGAAGCGCTGCGGTTCAACACGGCGATCAGCCAATTGATGATTTTTGTCAATGAAGCGTATAAAGCCGACCGGCTTCCGAAGCTGGCCATGAGCCACTTTGTCCAAATGCTTTCCCCGATCGCGCCGCATATCGCCGAGGAATTGTGGCAGCGCCTGGGTCATCGGGAGACGATCACCTATGCGGAATGGCCGCGGTATCGGGAAGAACTGACGGTGGACGAGGAAGTGGAAATCGTGATTCAGGTCAACGGCAAAATCGTCGAACGCGTGATGATTCCCAAGGACATGACGGAAGAAGAAATGAAAAATAAAGCGCTGGCGCTCGATAAAGTGCAGGAAGCTGCGGCGAACAAAACCGTTCGCAAAATCATCGCGGTGCAGGGGAAATTGGTCAACGTCGTGGTGGGCTAGCCGGCTAGTCGGCCGCTTGGTCGGCAAACTGCTCTTCGAGCTTTTCCAGATCTTCGCGATATTTGGCGTGCGTGGCGCGGATGACGCGGTTGAACATCCCCTCCATGTCGCGGGACATGACCTTGATCGCCTCGGCTGTGATCCCTCCGGGCACGCAGACGCGCTGCTGCAAGCTCCCTGGCGTAAAGCCTCCGGCGGTCAGCAATTTCCCGGTGCCCAGCGCCATTTCGCCGGCCAGGCGGGTAGCCTCCTCGCGGGAGATGCCGGTTTCCTGCACGGCGGCTTCGACGAATTGCCCGATGACGAAGGCGAGAAAAGCCGGGCCGCAGCTTGAGATATCCGAGGTGATCCGCGTAAACTGCTCCTGTATTTCCAGCGGTTCGCTGATGCGCCGATACAAGGATTTCAGCAAAACGCGGTCCGGCTCCCCAATTCCTTTGCCGTACATCAGCAGGCTGGCGCCGCTGTTTTGGCGATTGGCAATGCTCGGTATGATCTTCGCTATTTTGCACGAAAGCCGGCTTTCCAAATGCCGCAGCAAAACCGGGCTGGTGATGGAAACGAGAAGATGGTTGGGCCGGATTTCGGATTTGATCTCGTCGATCACCTTTTTGTATTCCATCGGTTTGACGCACAGAAATAAAATTTCGCTTTCCCGAACGACCTCAACGTTGGAATCCGCAATCCGCATTCCCGGAAATTGGGCCGCCAGCTTCTCCGCCTTGTCCCGGGTGCGGTTGGCGGCAATGATCCGCTCCGGCTTCAGCGCCCCGGATTGTATGAAGGCTTCAATCAGCATGCCGCCCATACTGCCTGTTCCGATAAACCCTGCATTCATCCCTACCCCTCCGTTTGTTCATTCTTCCTATGCGATGCATGCATTCAGCACAACCTTCTGTATACATATGTCATTTTCGTTCCGGTTATCCGTTCAAGTTGAAGAAAGGGGGGAGATCGTGTATTTTTCCAAAAATGCAAAGGATCGGGGATTGTGGCTGCTCTGCTGCTTTGTCCTGCTGTGCGTCTCGCTTTACGCCGCTTATTTGCTGCTCTCCCGCTCCGCGCCGGAAGTCGGGTGGGAGGCGGTGAATTCGCAAATGGCGAACGAGCTGGCGCCTCGGCCGTCGGCGGAGGTTGGACCGACGGAATCCGGACCGCTGGAATCCGGACCGCTGGAATCCGGGTCGATGAAGTCTGAACCGATGGAAGCTGGACCAACGGAAGCCGAATCAACGCCGGGCGACGGAGCGCGCGACGGGGGACGTTCCGGCTCCGCGATGGAGCGTCAGACTCCGTCCGCTTCGCCCGCCGAGGCGCGTTCCTCGGGGTCGGATTCGGAATCCGGCCATGGCGGCGGAAGCGAATTGATCGATATCAATCGGGCTTCCTCCGAGCAATTGCAGCAGCTTGTCGGGATCGGGCCGACCAAGGCCCGGGCCATCATCGAATATCGCGAGCAGAAAGGCGGGTTTCAAAATGTGCGGCAGTTGATGGAGGTCAAGGGGATTGGACCGAAAACATTTGCCAAGATCGCGGGTCAAATTACGGCGGGCGAATCGGGATAAGCCGCGGCCGAAATCGTGCGGGAAAGCAAGACTTGCTTTTCATTTCAACCGAAATGTGAGAAGATATAGCTTAGTTGGAATTTTACCATAAACAGATCAGGAGGTTCATCGTATGTCAGCAGAAGAACGTAAACTTTCATTTGAAACCTTGGCTGTTCATGCCGGCCAGGAGCCGGACTCGGCGTCGTTGTCCCGCGCTGTGCCCATCTACCAAACCACGTCCTTTGTCTTCAACGATACGGAGCACGCGGCCAATTTATTTGCGCTCAAGGAATTTGGGAATATTTATACCCGGATCATGAATCCGACCACCGACGCGTTTGAGAAAAGAGTTGCCGCTCTCGAAGGCGGCGCGGCCGCTTTGGCCACGGCATCGGGACAAGCCGCCATCACGATCGCGATCATGAATATCGCGGGCAGCGGGGATGAAATCGTGTCCGCGGCAAGCCTGTACGGCGGCACGTACAACCTGTTCTCCCATTCGCTGCCGAAGCTCGGCATCAACGTGAAGCTCGTCGATCCGTCCGATCCCGAGAACTTCCGCCGCGCAATCACGGACAAAACCAAAGCGCTTTATGCCGAAACGATGGGGAATCCGAATTGCGACGTACTCGATGTTGAAGCCGTGGCGAAAATCGCCCATGAACACGGCATTCCCTTCATTGCCGACAATACGTTCCCCAGCCCGTATCTGGAGCGCCCGATCGAGCATGGCGCGGATATCGTCGTGCATGCGGCCACCAAGTTTATCGGAGGCCACGGCAATTCGATCGGCGGGGTGATTGTCGATGGGGGCAAATTCGATTGGAAAGCCAGCGGCAAGTTTCCCGGCCTCACCGAACCGGACCCGAGCTACCACGGCGTAGTGTTCACGGACGCCGTCGGGCCGATCGCTTACATTATCAAGGCGAGAGTGCAATTGCTGCGCGATATGGGGGCGGCCCTGTCTCCTTTCAACTCCTTCCTGTTCCTGCAAGGGTTGGAGACGCTTCATGTGCGCATGGAGCGCCACAGCGCCAACGGATTGGCAGTGGCGAAATACCTGGAAGCCCACGATGCGGTCGAATGGGTCAGCTATCCGGGACTGGAAAGCAGCCCGTCCTATAAGCTGGCGCAGAAATACATGCCGAAAGGCCAGGGCGCGATCCTGACGTTCGGCATCAAGGGAGGATCCGCCGCAGGCGCCAAGTTGATCGACAATGTGAAATTGTTCTCGCATGTGGCCAACGTCGGCGATTGCAAATCGCTCATTATTCATCCGGCCAGCACCACGCACCAGCAGTTGTCCGAAGCGGATCAGGCCGCAGCCGGCGTAACGCCCGGTTTGGTGCGGCTGTCGATCGGAATCGAGCATATCGACGATATTTTGTATGATTTGGAGCAAGGGATTCAAGCAAGCCAGCGTTAATCGGTTTGGGCGCAACGCCGCCGGGTTTTCGCTTTGCCCGGCTCGCCGGAGGGTGATCGGCAATGAAGGCATCGCCGGGATGGAAGACCATCGGGCGGCGATCGGCATATGGAAGTCCCGCCGGCCGGTGATCGGCATGTGGGAGTCCCGCCGACCGGTCATCGGCAATGGAAGCCCCGCCGGGCGTTGATGCTTTTGCCGGCTGTTCAGGTCGCTTTTGCTGAAAGGAGTCGCCATGTCAACCATTGCTGTTCGCAAAGATTGGGATACGTATTTTTTGGATATCGCTTATATGGCATCCACCCGATCGCAGTGCCCGCGCAGAAGGGTCGGGGCTGTGCTGGTCCAGGGCAAGAAGCTGCTTGGAACCGCGTATAACGGTGCGCCTATGGGAGTTGCGGATTGCTCGGAGGCCGGCTGCATGCTTGCGGAGGAGTATGAAATTCAAGTGGTGGATGGCGTCGAACAGACTGTAAAAAAACAGCGGTGCGTCCGCACTATTCATGCCGAGCAAAATTTGCTGCTGTTCACCGATCGGGTGGACCGTGAAGGTTCCACCGTCTATGTCACGGACCAGCCCTGTTGGACTTGCGCCAATATGTTGGCCAACAGCGGCATTGCCGAAGTGGTGTATCATCGGACATACCCGAAAGACAGCGATAAGGTGACGCGCCTGATGAAGCACAAAGGCATCCGGTTCCGCCAAATGGAGCATTATCGTCCGCCGGACGGCATCGCTCCTGAAGTGAAAAATTAAACAACCGCGGTTGAAGGGAAGAACCCTTTTCTGACATTTGGAAAAGGGTTCTTTTTTGTTGTGCGGGAAGGGGGAATGGGATGAGACGACCGCTGGTTTGGGCCGCTGTATTATGGACATCCGGCATCGCGGCGGCCATGGCCGACAGTCGATCGGCGCTGACGGCGGTGCTGGCGGCGCTGGCGTTCGCCCTGATGGCTGCGGCGAAGGCCGGCCGATGGACGACGGGCAGGGGGGCGGCCGTATGCCTGGCGATATGGCTTGTTTCCGTCGGCTATCACTACGGGGTGGACCATCGAAACGAGTCGGCGCTGAAATGGGCCGAAGGGGCGGCGCCGAAATCGGGCGATTCGGTGGAGGTGCGGGGAGTGATTGCAACGCCGGTGCAAATCGATGGAGATCACGTCTCGTTTCAGATGAAGGCGAAATCATGGCGGGACATAAGTTCCGCTACGCACCGCCCACTGGATTGGCGCTCCGCCAGCGGAGAAAAATTGCAAATCAGTCTGCGCTTGTTGACCTTGGCCGAACAAGAGCGCGCTTCCCGCTGGGAAATCGGCGATCAGGCGGAAATTAGCGGTTCCTTGCTTGAGCCGTCCGGGCCGAGAAACTTTGGCGACTTCGATTACCGCACCTATTTGTATCGCCGGCATATCCACTGGATGGTTTCGTTGAAGGGCCCGGATTCCGTCCAGGTGACTTCCGACCGCTGGAGTCGGTATACGCTGCAACGCTGGACGGAACGGTGGAGGAAACGGCTGGCCGATGTCATTGACCGGCAGTATGAACCGATTTCCGCCGGGCTGATGAAGGGCTTGCTGATCGGGGTGCTCGACGATCTCGATCCGGCGCAGGCGGATCAGTTTGCAAGCGTCGGGATGACACACCTGCTGTCCATTTCCGGGCTGCATGTCGGCATTTTTTTGCTGTGCTGCATGGGGCTGATGCGCTTGTGCGGCGTTCCTCGGGAAACCGGCCTGCTGATCGCGATGGCCATCGTGCCTTTCTTCATCCTGATCACCGGGGCTTCGCCGCCGGTGCTGCGCTCCGGTTTGATGGCACTGATCGCCCTGCAGGCCGCCCGCCTTCACCGCTTGAAGGACGGTTTAAATATCGCGGCGGCGGTCGGTCTGTTGATGCTGTTGTGGAATCCCTACTATGCCTTCAACGTTTCGTTCCAATTGTCGTTTCTTGTGACGGCGGGACTCATAGTCGGCGTACCTCCGATGAGCCGATTGTTGTCCATTTCGTGGAAAAGGGGGAATGCTCTCGTTTCCGTTACATTTGTGGCGCAGTTTGTCTCGTTTCCGTTGTCCGTTTATTATTTTCATCAATTTTCACTGTTGTCCTGGCTGGCCAATCTATTGCTGATTCCTGTGTTCGAATTGATCGTTATTCCGCTGGGCTACCTCGCCTTGCCGCTCTCACTGATCTATGATCCGGCCGGGCGATGGATTTCCGTGCCCATTCAATGGGTTCTTGGCTGGAATTCGAAGGCGATCGAATGGCTGAATCGCGTGGATGTTGTGCGGTTGATTTGGCCTCAGCCTTCCATTGCGTGGGTGTTGGCGTATTTTGTATCGGCCGCTTTGCTTTTAAGAAGCTTGCTGTGGTGGAAAGCTTTGCGCAGCCGTCCGACAATGCCGGATCCCAAGGCTGGGTGGGACGCGGAAGCGGCCGACGAACCGGATCGGCGGGAGGAGCGACAGGAAGGTCGGCAGGAGGATCGGCAGGCGCTGGTGCGCAAAATATGGAGCGCGAACGGAAGGCTGAGCCGGAAAGGTTCCGAATCGGATGAAGATCATGGCTTGGCCCGAAGACGCGCATCCCGGATTTGTGCGCTGCTCGCCGGGGCGATCGGATTGCTGCTGTTGTACGGATATGAACCGGAGGTCTGGAGCCGCAGCGGACACGTCGATTTTATCGATGTGGGGCAAGGGGATTGCATTTTGATTCGCACTCCTTCCGACGCGACCATTCTGATCGATGGGGGCGGGACGCTCCGTTTCGGCAAGCCCGGGGAAGAATGGGCAAAGCGAAGGGATCCGTACGAGGTGGGGCGGAAGCTGCTGGTCCCGCTGTTGAAACGGAGAGGGGTCCATCATATCGATTATTTGATCGCGACCCATGAGGATGCCGATCATATCGGAGGACTGCGGGAGGTGTTGGAGCAAATTCCGGTCGACCGCCTGATTTTTAACGGAACATTGAAACCGGGTAAAACGGCGTCCGATTTGTTCCAAACTGCGCTGGATCGAGGCGTTGCGCTCTATACCGCCGGTTTTGGGGAGAAGTGGCGGGTGGACCGTGCCACGGAACTCGACTTTGTTTATCCTTTGTCCGCGCAGGGGGATCGAATCGTTGCGGAAGAGGAGCAAAACGAAAACTGCCTGGTTTTCCTGCTGAAAATGTACGGCTCGACGTTTTTATTTACCGGCGATATCAACAGTGAAAACGAAGCGCGGATTATGGAATCTTTACGCGAAGATCCGGTCTACGCGGCCTACGTCAAGCCGGATTTCGTCGATGTGTTGAAGGTTGCCCATCACGGCAGCAAAACGTCGACTTCGTCCCAGTGGCTGGATTATTGGCGGCCGCGGCAGGCGGTTATTTCCGTCGGCGCGAACAACGTGTACGGGCATCCGACCGCCCAAGTGCTGGAAAGGCTGGCGGATCGGGATATCCCGACGCTGCGAACCGATCTGGACGGCGAAATTCAGATGCAAGTCAACCGTCGCCGGATACGGATTCGGTACCTGCTGGCGGAGCAAGGTGAAGGGGAAGCTCGGAAGGAAGGAGCTTAGAAGGCGGAAGCGTGAGTTAAAAAGGGGGCCTTGTGCCGTTTTTTTCACCGCGCTTCCGGATTTCGACTTCATCCCGACTTCGATAGGAAGGATTGCAGATAGATTGTCGATGGGACGGCCTCTTGCCCGGAAAGAGATTAGCAACAATCTTCATTCTGTCGGGGAGAATCGGATTGTCGGTCGGCATCTGATTGTTGAACAACGTCGGGCTGTTGGTCGGCTTCTTTGGGCTGAAATACCTGCAAAAATGCAGTTTTTTATGCTCTTCGACGCCCAGAAGATCAAATACCTGCAAAAATA
>CAYYCV010000007.1:0-12366 GCA_964470405.1 uncultured Caryophanales bacterium | reverse complement strand
GTATTAGAAAATATTTAACTGTTGATGCAACGCTAGTGTCAAATACCTGCAAAAATACATGTATTTTGCGTCTCACTCCAGAAAGAAGCGAAATTCTTCAAAATACCTGCATAAAAGCAGGTATTTTCTCAAAATGCCCGTAGAAGCTTAAAAATAAATGCACTTTTGCAGCAATTCCGGAATTCCGACCACCTTCCCCGCTCTCCCGCCTTTAGCGGTCCGTCGTTTTTGGCAGTCGGCAGTCCGTCATTTTTGGCGGTCCGTCGTCTTTGGCAGTCGGCGGTCCATCGTCTTTGGCGGCCCGCAAAAAAGGTGGCGCAGGTTCCTAAGTGTGGTGAAAGCCGGGCAGTTCTGTGCCCCGGCGTTGGTTTTGGAACGATTGCGGATGATTCCCCACTCGGGCATCGGCTTCTGCACGGCCGCTCACCGTTTCATTTTCCAATCGTGATTATGCGCCGGGGCTGATTCTCCACTCGAACATCGATTTCCGACCGTGATTGCATGCTGATTCTCCACTCGAACATCGATTTCCGACCGTGATTGCATGCCGATTCTCCGCTCGAACATCGATTTCCGACCGTGATTGCGCCCCGATTCTCTGCTCGAACATCGATTTCCGTGATTGCGCGCGGCTTGTTCGCCGTGTTTTCACGGATGGCCGACAAACTTCCGCCGATAATTCAACGGGGATATCCCCTCCTTGTTGGAGAAGCAAACGGAGAAATAGGAAAAATGATTGAACCCGACTGCTTCGGCGATGCGCGACACGGACCATTCCGTTGAAATCAGCAGCTTTTTCGCCTGCTCGATGCGATATCCCTGCAAATATTCCATCGGCGTTTTGTTGTAGACTTTCAGCATGCATTTGGACAAATAGTTCGGGTGATAGTTCAATTCCTGCTGAAGAATCGGGTTGGACAGGGGCTTGGAGTAATTTTGGCGTATGAACAATTCCACCTTTTCCGCGATTTGAAAGGCGGTCGCATCCGCAAACGTGGATTGATCCATGTCCAAATGCTGCAAATATTGCTGGAATGTCGTCTGTCTTTTCCAGTTTCGAAGCGAATGCGGCTCTTGATCCAGCAAAAAAAAGTGCTCCAGATCATCCATTGCTTTCGGGATCAGCTTCACATGCTTCGGAATGAAAATGGAGGAGACTTCGCTGTGGTTCAAATAGGCTCTTTTTTTATGCTTGTCGATCAAGAGGGATTGTTTTTCCAGACAGGTGTCCATGCAGTCGCACTCGTCCCACGCCCCGAACGTCTGAAAATGAATCCAGATAATTTCGGTTTGCTCCTTGCACGGCTCCATGCCGAAATGGTTGGTATCCGGTCGGAGAATGAAGGCTTCCCCCTCCGCGATTTCCCATTCCTTTGCGCCTTCCCCGATATACAATGTCCCTCTTTTTACCATAATCAAGTCGAATACGCCGATGTTGTTCCTGCTGATGTGGCGGTCTCCCGCCTCATAGAAAGCTCTGCCGCAATCGATAAAATAAGGGATGGGCGGCGAGATGAAATGGAATATTGCCGAGGCCAATTTAATCCCTCCATAAGGTTGAAATATTTAAAATTTAGGTTGGAAATGATAATTGTACTATTATACTACTACATGTAAAATGAAAAATAAAGCGCTGTCACTAATGTTGTAATAATTATATTTTTTAGCTATAACCTGAAAAGGATGCTCCTATAAATAGCTTGAAGCATGCAGCCTGAATAAGGGTTTTTAGTAAATAAGCAGGAGGGGGAATGAAGGGGGACGAAGGATTAAAAAGGCAACGATGCGATCAAACAGGATGAGTTGAGGAATGTGTGGAGGAATACGTTGAGGAATGCGTTGAAGAAGTTGGACTATCATTATTTTGGAGGCGAAAAAATGAGATCAATCAGAGGGTTTTTGAAAACAAGTTTACTGGTGTCGCTCATACTGATACTAGTCGTGGGATGCAGCTCCACCAACAACGGGTCGAACAGTTCATCCAACGGAGCGGATTCGTCGCCGACGGCGTCGAATGACACGAACGCCAAAGCGACCGACTCGTCCGGCGAGCAGGTTACGCTGGTCTACACGGACTGGGCCAACGACGAAGAAGCCAAATCGTACCGGCAAGTGCTGGATCGGTTCACGGAATTGCATCCGAACATTAAAATCGACTATCAAAACATTCCGTACGACGATTACGGCGCGAAATTGACCGCGATGGCGGCGTCCAACACGCTTCCCGACATCGGGAACCTGCTGGAGGCGGAAGTGTTGAAATGGGCCGAATCCGATAAGCTGATGGATCTGGAGCCTTTTTACAAGGACGGTTCCGTCACCCCGAAGATTGACAGCAACAAGTTCGTTACGCCGGACGGCAAAACGGTCGGTTACAGCATTGCGAACGAAGTCATCCTGCTTCACTACAACAAGGATCTGTTCGACGCGGCCAACGTGGATTATCCGCCGGCCGAAGCCGACAAAGCCTGGACGTGGGATGAGTTCGTCGCCACGGCGAAGAAGCTGACGCTGGACAAAAACGGAAAGCACCCGGATGACCCCGGATTCGATCCGAAAAACATTGTCCAGTACGGAACGCAGATCAACACGAGCGCGATGTTCTTCTGGATTCCGTTTGCGGTCAGCAACGGCGGCGGTCTGGTCAGCGCCGACGGCAAGCAACTGCTGCTCGACAAGCCGGAAACGATCGAAGCGATTCAGAAAATCGCCGATCTGGCTTTGGTCGATCACGTAGCGCCTTCTCCGGCGCAAAGCTCCGGTCTGCCGGGCGATATGGGTCAAAAGCTGCTGTCCAAGAAAGTGGCTATGGTGGTTTCTGGTCAATGGGAGTTGGTCAATATCAACCCGTTGGTCGGCCAATTTAAAAACGGCATCGGCGTGCTGCCGAAATTGAAAACGCCGGTTACGGGGAACACGGGAACGCCGGTGGCCGTCTTCAATACCACGAAGCATGTCAATGAAACGATCGAGCTTTACAAATACATCATGGACCCGAACAACAGCCAGGCGAATTTCGACAGCGGCGTCTGGATGCCGACAGAGCTTAGCTGGTACAAGGATGATGCTCTGATCAAGAAATGGACGGCATCGCCCGTTCACCCGCCGGAATACAAGACGGCCGTTATCGATTACGCGCTGAGTTCCACCGCGCCGACACCGTGGTTCTTCCTCCCGACGTATTCGAGAATCGACGAAGTGGTCACCCCGGGAATGGATGCGGTATGGTCCGGCTCCAAAACAGCGGCCGATGAAGTCGCTGCGCTGATGAAACAGGTTCAACCGATCTTTGACAGCGGCAAAGCGAACTAATTGAACACGAATACTGGAATTTAACTGTAGAGAGGCTATGGTGATTCATAGTCTCTCTATCGTATAATCTTTGCATTTCGTGAGGAGGAGTATCCCGTGGGCGCCATTAAGCCAACAAGTTATAGAAGCCTGCGCCGCCAAAGGATTTGGGTTGGCTATCTATGCATATTGCCCGCCATGCTCGGGTTTTTTATTTTTACGTTAGCGCCGTTGCTGTACAGCCTATATTTGAGCTTTACCGATTGGAGCGTGCTGAAAAAAGCAAGTTGGGTGGGAGTGGACAATTACGTTCACATTTTCACGCAGGATTTGTTTTTTGTGAAATCGCTGAAAGCCACCGCCTATTATTCCTTCGGCTCCGTGATCGCCAGCATTGTGTTCTGCCTGATTGTCGCGCTGGTGCTGAATATGGACATTAAAGGGAGAGCCTTCTTCCGGGCGGTGTTTTATCTGCCTTCCGTCATTCCGATTTTGGCGACGGCCGTCATTTTCCTGTGGCTGTTCGACGTGGACTTCGGCGTCGTGAATTATATTTTAAGCTGGTTCGGCATCGACAAGCAGCCGTGGTTCAGCTCTCCCAAAACGTCCGTGCCCACTTTGATCCTCATGACCGTCTGGGGCTCGGGAAACATCATCATTATTTTTCTGGCCGGTTTGCAGGATATTCCGAAGCATTTGCTGGAGGCGGTCGAAATCGACGGCGGGAGCTGGTGGAGCAAGTTTCGGTCCGTCACCGTTCCGCTTTTGTCGCCCGTTATTTTTTACAACGTGATTCTTTCGTTCGTTACTTCGATCACTTCGTTCACGCAAGCTTTCGCGGTTGGCGGACCCAACGGCGGCGGCGTCGAGGATTCGGCCTTGTTTTACGCCTTCTTCATTTACCGGGAAGCGTTCAGACACCAGAATATGGGGTATGCTTGCGCGCTGGCGATGGTGCTTTTCGCGATCGTCTCGCTTCTGACCTATTTGCTGTTTAAATACAGCGCCGGGTTCATTCACTATGAAGGGGGGAAGAAGTAATGGTTGTCAAACGGTATGTGAGCAAATTTATCTTTTATTTCTTCCTTTGCTTGTTGGCCGCCGCGGTGTTCCTGCCGATGTACTGGATTTTGCGCTCCTCGCTGATGGGCATATTCGAGATCTTCGAATTCCCGCCGCTTTGGCTGCCGAAGTCGTTTTACCTGGGCAATTACAAAGAGGTCATGATCCGGATTCATTTCGGCCGGTTGTTCATGAACACGATGATCATTATCATACCGGTGCTGATCGGCGTTGCCGTGACCAGCAGCCTGGCCGCGTTTTCCTTCGCCCGGATGGAATTCCCGCTTAAAAACTTCTGGTTTACGCTGGTGATCGCGACCATCTTGCTGCCGAGCATTGTCACGCTGGTTCCGACGTATATCGGCTGGTCCAAATTGGGCGTGTTGGGCGATTATCGCCAGTTTCTGCCTTTGATCGTACCCGCCTTTTTCAGCGGGGGCGCCGGGGGCGCTTTCAACATCTTTCTGCTCAGGCAATTTTTGCTGACGATGCCCAGGGAGTTGGACGAATCCGCGATCATCGACGGAGCCGGCTACTTCATGGTGTATCGAAAAATCATCATGCCGCTGGCCAAACCGGCTGTGATTGTGGTTTTGCTGTTCGCTTTCGTAGGGGTGTGGAACGATTTCCTGGGGCAGTTGATTTACCTGGGCAAAGTGCAGTATCAAACGGTGGCGTTGGGCCTGCAATCCCTGCGCGGCAATTTGAACCCGCAGTATAATTTGCTGCTGGCGTGCAGCGTGATTCTGGTTGCGCCCGCCGTGATCGTGTTTCTGATCGGCCAGCGTTATTTTATCGAAGGCATTGCGACTACAGGCATTAAAGGTTGACGGAAAGGATGGAATGCCATGGACAACAGCAATCCGTTCAGCATCGTTCGATTTTTGCCTTCAAGATCGTTGGCCGGCAAAGTGTTTGTGATTTTTGTGGTGTGCATCGCTGCTTTTGTCGCTGTAATCGGGTGGATCTCCTATCGGATTTCCGGAAGCATCATCACCGAAAAGGCGGAGCAGTCTTCGCGGCAAACGATTGTTCAGGCGGGGCAAAGGCTGGATTATATTTATGCCAGTTACGATAAATTTACTTTTCAGTTTATTACGGATCGCGTGATCATGGCCGGTTTGCGGAAAATCAACGATCCGGGCGTCGGGGAAGCCGACGAATATTTGGAGCAAAAAGCGCTGAAGAAGATTTTGATCGATACTTCGGTTGGGGATAATTCGATTAATGGTATTTATTTGGTCAAAACGAACGGGAATTTGATCGCCACCAATGTCCGGGACACGCTGGACGCGACGACGGTGACCGAAACGGACTGGTTTCAGCAGGCGATAAAGGCGGACGGCAGCCTGGTCTGGCTCGATACCCGGAAGCAGGGGTTGGGCGTGCTTGAGCCCACCTTCGCGCTGGCGCGAGCCATTAAAGACGGCGCGAACGTGCTGGCCGTGCTGCTGGTGGAAGTGAAGGAATCGATGCTGATGGGCCAACTGGCGGACATCCAACTCGGGGACCAAAGCGACGCCGTCGTCATCGATGACGATCGCCGCGTGATCTCCAGCCGGGAAAGCGATCGGATCGCCGAAGCCAACCCGTACGAAATTCCCGATGGCGCTCTGAAGGGCAGGGACGGTTTTCTGAAATTCAGCGACAGCCGTTTGGGGGAAGCGCTGGGCGTGTATTACCAATCCCCCGTCAATCGCTGGACGCTGCTGGGCGTGGTGCCCGCCGATTCGCTCCTGAAGGACAGCCGGCGAATATTGAACGCGACCATTCTGGTTCTGGCGATCGCGCTTGTCGTCGCGTTGATGGTCGGTGTCGGCGTTTTCGTCATGATGCGGCGTCCGATTCGCGAGCTGCTGGTCTTGATGGAAAAAGGGGAGAGCGGCAATTTGGCGGTCCGCTCCGCCATCGGTCGAAAAGACGAGTTGGGCCAATTGGGGCGTCATTTCAACCAGATGATGGGCAAAATCAGCTTGCTGATCAAGCAGGCGAGCGATTCGGTGGAGAACGTTTCCGCCCATTCGAGCCAAATTCTGAACGCCTCGTTGAATACGGCGAACGCCTCCAGGGAAATCGCGGCATCCACGGACGAAATTTCGCGCGGCGCTCTCAGCCTGTCATCCGAAGCGGAGCGGGGCCGCACGCTGGGGCAGGAGATCGTCGGGAAATTCCAATCGCTGACCGAGCTTCATGGCGTCATGCGCGACTCGGCCTCGCAGGTGAATCAGGTTTGCGAGGACGGCGCCGTCTATATGGATGAGTTGAAGGAAAAGACAAGCGTTGCGGGCGGTTTGCTTCATTCGATGGTCGCGAAGGTGGACGGTTTGCAGAGGAGCACGCAATCGATGCATACCATTTTGGAGGTGATGCAGTCGATCATCAAAAAGACGAATATTTTGGCGATGAACGCATCGATTGAAGCGGCGCGGGCGGGTCCGGCGGGCAAAGGCTTCAGGGTGATCGCCGACGAGATCAGGCAAATGGTGGTGTACACGAAACGATCGCTTTCGGACATCGACGGGATCGCCGCCGCGATTCGGCAGGAGTCCGACCAAACCGTGGCGTTGCTGGCCCAGGCTTATCCCATCTTTCAAACGCAGATCGCTTCCTTTCAGGAGACGAACCGGATGTTTGGCAAAGTGGATGCCAGCATGGACGAGTTCAGGGCGAATTTGGGCACGGTGGGCGCGCTGGTCGACGAACTGTTGGAATCGCAGCGCACGATGTCCCAGGTGGTGGGCAACGTCAGCGCCTTTTCGGAGCAATCGGCGGCCGCGACGGAGGAAGTGGCTTCCCTGTGCGACGGGCAGCGCGCGATCAGCGAGGACATGAATCAACTGGCGTTGAGTCTGAACGGCATTTCCGAAGTTTTAAAAAAGCAAATCGAGTTATTCATAATCTAGAATACAGGTGGGGAGGGAATCAGATTGATCAGCGGCGTATCTCAATCTTTATCATTAAAAGGAATTCGGATCCAGGATGCTTTTTGGTCTGATTATATCCGTTTGGTTAGGGAAGTGGTCGTACCTTATCAATGGGAGGTATTGAACGACCGCGTGGATGGGGCGGAGCCCAGCCATGCCATTCGGAATTTCAAAATTGCGGCCGGCATGGAGCAAGGGGAGTTTTATGGGATGGTGTTTCAGGACAGCGATGTGGCCAAATGGCTCGAGGCCGTCGGGCATTTGCTGGAAACCCGGTCCGATCCCGTCATGGAGCAATGGGCCGACGGGATCATCGACATCATTGCGAAGGCCCAGCAGGAAGACGGTTATTTGAACACTTACTTTACGCTGAAAGAGCCGGGCAAGCAGTGGACGAATCTGGCCGAATGCCACGAATTGTACTGTGCCGGCCATATGATTGAAGCAGGGGTCGCCTATTACCGGGGAACGGGAAAACGCAAGCTTCTCGAGGTCGTGTGCCGTCTGGCGGATTGCATCGATCGCGTCTTCGGCCTTGAGCCCGGCCAGATCAAGGGCTACGACGGCCATCAGGAAATCGAGATGGCGCTGGTCAAGCTGTATCGCACAACAGGGCGGGAGAAGTATTTGAAGCTGAGCCAGTTTTTCCTCGACCAGCGCGGAAGGAAGCCGCATTTCTACAAGCTGGAGTGGGAAAAGCGCGGGCGCACGAGCCATTTCCCCGAGCTGTCGATGATTGAAGACTATGCGTACAGCCAGTCGCACCTTCCCGTCCGCGAGCAGGAAACGGCGGAGGGCCACGCGGTGCGCGTCGTCTACATGTGTACGGGCATGGCCGTTGTGGCGGCGGAAACCGGGGATGAAAGCCTGCTGGAGGCGTGCCGGAAGCTGTGGCACAATATCGTTTCCAGACGGATGTATATCACGGGCGGCATCGGGTCCATGGCTCAGGGAGAATCCTTCACGCTGGATTACGATTTGCCCAGCGATACGGCTTACGCCGAAACCTGCGCTTCAATCGGACTCATATTTTTTGCCAGACAAATGCTGTTGATCGAACCGAGAAGCGAATATGCGGATGTGATGGAACGCGCGTTGTATAACACCGTGGTCAGCGGGATGTCCCGGGACGGCAGGCACTTTTTCTACGTCAATCCGCTTGAAGTGCACCCCGAGGCGCAGGGCAAAAACAAAAATGTGGACCACGTCAAGCCGGAGCGTCAAGGATGGTTCGGGTGCGCTTGCTGTCCGCCCAATATTGCCCGGTTGCTCGCCTCGCTGGGCGAATACATTTATTCGATTCAGGGGCGGACGATTTATACGCATCTGTACGTGGGGAATGAGACGACGCTTGACCTGCACGGCCGCAAGGTGAAGCTGGTTCAGCAGTCCCAATTTCCGTGGGAAGGCTTTGCGCGCTTTGAAATTACGCCGGAGCAGCCGACCGAATTCGCGTTGGCCTTGCGGATCCCGGATTGGTGCGCGAACGCGGCGATTCGTTTGAACGGGATCGGCGTACCGTTGGAAAATGCGATCGTCAACGGGTATGCCCGCATCAACAGAAAATGGGAGCCGGGGGACGTGGTCGAAGCGGTTCTGCCAATGTCGGTTTATCGGATGCAGGGTCATCCGTTGGTCCGCGAAACGTCGGGGAAGGTGGCGCTGCAGAGAGGGCCGGTGGTGTATTGCCTGGAAGAGGCGGACAACGGGCCGAATTTGCACCAGATTATACTCGATCCCGACGCCGAACCGGAGGCCGCGTTTGACGCGGAGCTGTTGGGCGGGCTTCAAACGATTCGCGTCAAGGCGCAAAGAGTGCAAACGAATGGCTGGGGAGAGTTGCTGTATAAAGCCGGGGCGGAAATTTGCACGGATCCGGTGACGGCCCGATTCATTCCCTATTTTGCCTGGGCCAATCGGGGACGCGGTGAAATGTCGGTGTGGGTAAGGGAAAATTAGGACAGGACAAAAGGGTAAGGACGGCGAATTGGCTTGAAGGAGAAGGCACATTTCGCTTCTTTGCTTTTTTGGCGTGTGCGCTTATTTCAGGTGGTTGAAATTTTTAAAATTGTGGTTGTAAACCGTTATAGTAACTCCTTTGATACATCTTTAAAATATAAAATAAACCGCTTACATTTTGGGTGGAATTTATAAAATAAGTGAGACCAAAGGGATCTGCCTGATTTGGGGCATTTTTGTGTACATTCGCCGGAATCCCGGCTCTGCCGGGTTTGCCGCTTCGCTCAGCCGATAGATGAATGGCATGCAAAAAGGAGGTGGATGCAAAGGCTCTGTGTCGCAATTCAAAAACAAAAAGTGGTCTAAAAAAAATCGGGAGGTAAAAAATGATGGTTGAAAATCGGTTGCTTCTGCCTGAACGCTTGCCGAGAACGAAACAGGCGCTGATCATTGCGGCGTTTGTACTTCTGGCGGCGGCGTTGGTGCTGTTCATGCCCAAAAACGCTTTTGCGTACAGCATGTCCAACAGTTATTTTAATGTGCAGACCGGATCCAACGGCGAAATATCCTCGCTTAAAATTACCGGAGACGCGTTCCCGACGAATTATGTCATGAACGCTTCCAACGCTCCGAACCAAAACACGTCCGACCACGAATGGTTGGGCGAGCTGATGTTTACCTACAGGCTGGGAAGCGGATCCTGGACGCATGCGTATACCAACAAATCCGCCGACGGAAGGACCCAAAGCCAAAGCGGCAACACGGTCACCGTCACCTACCAGAACGCGTCCAACGCCGAGGGGATCAAAAACTTCAAGGTGGTGGAAACTTACGCCCTGGTCAACGATTATTTGAACTGGCAAATCAACGTGACGAACACGAGCGGCCAGACGCTGGAGCTGGGAGATATCGGTCTGCCCATGCCGTTCAATGAGTTCTGGTCGGGCGGAGGCAACGAGGAAATCTACGAAACAAGGGTGGTCAGCCATTCCTTCGTAGGCAATAACGGCTCGTATATCACCGCCGGCCGGCCGAGCGGCATCGGATCGTACTTGCTGCTGGTACCCGACTCGTCTACGGGCGCGGGCCTCGAATACATGGACCACTGGAGAACCCAGGAGCATCCGGGCAGCGCGTGGGCCCAAGATCAAGCCGGATGGGCCGAAGGCCTGAACGTGTTTTATATCCATTCCAATGTCATTAAAAGCACGGGAAGGGGATATCTCCCAAACACCAGCTTAACGCTGTCGCCCGGCCAAAGCAAGACGTACGCCTTCAAATTTTTCAAGGTGGCCGATGAAAGCGCGATGAAAGACAGGTTGTACAGCGAAGGGATGATCGACGTTACGGCGGTGCCCGGGATGATCTTCGCCACGGACATGACGGCCAAAATCGACCTGCATACCTCCAAAACGATCAATTCCATTACGGCGCAATATCCTTCCGAAACGACGATCACCTATCTGAATACGGTGGCGACCAACCATAAGATCTACGAGCTGCATCTGAGCCATCTCGGTCAAAACAACCTCACGGTCAACTATGGCAACGGCGAAAAAACCGTATTGCAGTTTTATGCGATCGAATCGATTGCCACGGCGCTGCAAAGGCACTCCACGTTCATGGTAAGCAAAACCCAATGGAATGCTCCCGGCGATATCAGGGACAAAGTATTCGACGATTGGATGATGCAGAACAAAGCCAAAAGAAATTCGTTTGCCGGCTATTGGGGCTGGGGAGACGACTGGGGATACACCCACGCCGAGTTTTTAGCGGAAAAGAATGCGCAAACCCCGGTGGCGTCGGAGGTCACGGCGCTGGATCAGTACCTTAATACCACGATATGGACCAACTTGATGGCAGGCCATCATTCGGATTATCTTATTTACGACTTCCTGATGGCGGGCAACAACACGACGCCCACGTATCGGGGATATGCGTATCCGCATATTTACAACACCTACTTCAGCATGTATAAGATTGAGAAGTTGTATCCTAACCTGGTAAATTACATCGAGCCCAGAACGACATACCTTTTAAGAGCTTACAACATTTTCAAGGCATTGTATGACGGTCCGGTGGCCTATAACTGGAATACCGGCCTGATGGGCGAGTTGACCACGCCCGATATTATCAAAGCCTTGCAGGATGAAGGGTATACGTCCCAAGCCAACGATATGATTTCGAAGATGGCGACCAAATACAACAATTTCAAAAATACGACGTATCCCTACGGATCGGAATACAACTATGACAATACCGGGGAAGAAGCGGTCTACACCTTGGCCAAAATGAACAACAATACGACGATCATGAGCAAGATTAACACCAAGACGAGGGCAACGCGCGGCCATGCGCCGGTCTGGTATTTCTACGCCGATCCGGTGACGATTACCGGGGAGAACTGGTGGAACTTCCAGTACACGACCTCACTCGCAGGGTACGCCATGGATGATTGGGCCAGAAATCATTCCAGCACGCCCGAATTGGACGAGCGGATGTCTTATGCGGCGAAAATCGCCAACGTCAGCGCGATCAACTCTGGGCAGATCAGTTCCGATTCCGCCAACATTGGAGCGGTTTCATGGACGTATCAGGCGGAGAAAGGCAACCTGGGTGCGCAAGGCCTGGACGGCGGTCCCCTGTTTAACGGATGGCGGGGCATGTCGGGCGAAGCCGATCTGGGGCTGTTCGGCGCGATCAAGATTCTCAGCGCGGATGTGGCCGTGGATCCGATTTTCGGACTGTATGGTTATGGCGCGGATGTGACGCAAAGCGGATCCAATTATATCATCGTTCCGAAAGACGGAGTTTTCAAACGCTTGAACTTGATTACTCAGAAACTCGGTATGGAACTTGAACGGGATCAATATACAACGGCTACCGTAGCCACGACCAAAGATTATGTGAATTTCACACTGAAGAATGCCACGCCTTCGGCGGCCCATACGACAAAAGTGACTTTCACAGGCCTTAAGGCGGGCTCATACAACATTCTGATCAATAATTCAGTCGTAGGGGGAGTGAACGCTTCGAATGGTACAAGCACAGTAGTGAATCTGGCCATTGGAACTGCGGCTACCTACGATATTAAATTGCAAACGGGAACAGGAGGCGGTACGCCGACACC
>CAYYCV010000006.1:0-58192 GCA_964470405.1 uncultured Caryophanales bacterium | reverse complement strand
GGTGGTTTTTTGTTTCGCGCGTTTCACGCACTCAACTGGCTAAAGCCTAAAAAAAAATCGGCCCCCGCCCCTGACGGCGGAGTGCCGAAATCTTGTCCCGCTTGCGATTCATTCCATCTCGAATTTATAACCGATGCCCTTCACCGTGCGAATGCGCGGAACCCGCGACCCGGGCTTTTCCAGCTTCCTCCGCAAGCGGCTGATATGCACCATGACCGTCCGCGGATCGCCTCCCAGCGGGTCCCAGACGTGCTCGTACAACTGCTCCGCGCTAAACACCTGCCTCGGATGCCGGGCCATGAACAGGAGCAGCTTCATTTCTTTCGCCAGCAGATCGATCGGACACCCGTCCAGCCACACTTCGCAGCGCACGGGATCGACGCGCAGCGACCCGAAGGACAGGGGCCGGCCGGCCTGTTCCGGCGACGGCGGCTCGATTCGCCGCAAATTCGCTTTTACGCGCGCCACCAGCACGTCGGGAACAAAGGGCTTGACAATGTAATCGTCCCCGCCGATCTCCAGGCCGGCAACGACATCCTTCGATTCCCACTTGCTGCTCAGAAACAGAATGGGCACCTTGGAAGCTTCGCGCACTCGGCGGCACACCTCCCACCCGCTGATATGGGGAATCATGATATCAAGCAGCAGCAAGTCCGGTTTTTCCCGTTCGAACGCTTCCAACGCTTCCCGCCCATCGCCGGCCTCCGCCGTATCCAGGCCATGTCGGCGCAAATAAAGAACAATGAGCTGCCGGACATCCGCATCATCTTCCACGACCAGAATTTTCCGATCTCCCACTTCCGCGTTCCCCCTTTGCAACGATGTCTTCCGCCGACGCATACACCGGCAATATGAAATAAAACGCCGTCCGAACGCCGATTTCGCTGCGAACCCCAATTCGGCCGCCGTGCGCTTCGATGATTTCTTTCGAGATCGCCAACCCCAATCCGCTTCCATCGACGGGGGAGCCGCCGTGCGCCGTACCCCTGAAAAACCGTTCAAACACAAAGGGCAATTCGCTTCGTTCCACGCCCGTCCCCGTATCGCAAACCTGAAACGCCATTTTGCAAAAACTCGCAAAATACCTGCCGGAAACCGTAATCGTATCCCCCCGCTTCGTATGCGCCACGGCATTCGATATCAAATTCGTCATCACCTGTTCCACGCGATCCGGGTCGATGTTCAGCATCAGCTTGTCCGGCGGGGACGGACGAATCTCCCGCCTGACGAAGCGAACCCCTTTTTCCGCCGCGTCCCATTCGTATTTCTCGCCCAAAGACCTGAAAAAATCGGCGGCGTTCACCGGTTTAAACACGAATTCAATCTGCCGTTCTTCCATATGAACCAGACTTCGCAAGTCATGGATCAAACGCTGAATCATCAGCGCCTTCCTATACACGATCTCGATATGCTTCGGGCCGTCCTGACGGGCAATGCCGTCCCTCAACGCCATGAGGTAACCGAGCAGGGACGTCAAAGGGGCGCCCAATTCATGCGAAATATCCGACAGCAAATGCCGCCGGGAAATTTCCATTTGCTTAAGCTGCTTGTTGGACTTGACCAATGCGGCGGTGCGGCGGACGACCTTGTTTTCCAGATTCAAATTCGTCTCCTGCAGGGCCGCGGACAGTTGCTGCACCTGAACAAATGCCCGGGAAAACCGCGAAGCCAACACCATCGTCTGGGCGAAAAGAAAAACAAACAGCCCGACCTGCACCAAATCCCCGGTACGAAGCCAAAAATTATAATAGAGAACATCGTTCAGCACCGTCAATACAAAGACGACCAACGCCGCCAGATTGATCCAGGCCCCCTTCCTCCTGCGGATCGAGGCCAGCAACACCGCGAACACGATATAAAACAAGGACAGCAGCAGCACCAACTGATAATAAAGCATCCAATATGTATAAATTCGGGCGGGCAAAAACAAAATCGGCAGCGAAATGACGGCAATAAAGAAAAACAATCCGTAGGACAGTTTGCGGTTCAAATCCCGGGGGTACAAATGCGCCATGTACAGGACAAAGAAAGCAACGCCCATAAAAGCCGACAAATATTCAAGCTTCACCGCCCATTCCCAGCCGAATGCCGGCCACAGACGCAGCCAGATGACCTCCCCGACCAACAAAGTGCGAACGCCGATCAAGAGACAGGCGATGCCAAAAAACAACACGGACCGGTCCCGACGAAAGATGTACAATCCCAAATGGTACAGGCCCATCACCATCAACGCGCCGACGATAAAAACTTGCTCGAGCACATTTTTTTCATGCTCCGACGCAATCTGGTCGGCACGGCCCAAACGGACGCCTCCCCACAACCCGCCCTTCCGCTGGACGAAGTTGGAAACCTGGAGCACGATGTCCATCCGGGATTGGGACGGCGTGAAATAAACGGGCCGCGGATCGTTTCGCGGAACCATTTCCTCGCGATTCGAGGCCACCGTTCCGTTGGATGCCAGCAGTTGCCCGTTGACCCACAGCTTGTAGGCCGTGGCTACCCCCGGCATGTCCAGCGCTTGCGCGCGGCCTGCGTCGCCCGGAGACAGGCGGAGCGACAAACGATACGTGCCGTATCCCATATTCGACAGCGGCTGTCCGGCGATCGACCGGCCCTTCCAGACCCCGGGCACCTGCAAATAACCGTGCGCGCCGTCCTGGGCGGCGCCGGTTTCAAGTTGCTCCGGCGTCCATAGCCGCAGCCAATAAAATTCCCACGCTCCATCCAAGGCCACCGGCCCGTTCTCACCCAGATCCCAATCCCGCAAATCCAGAACGCCTTGCTCCACCGTATGCGGGGCCGGCATTTCCCTGGCCTCGGCAGCGCCTTGTCCCACTGCATGTGGATCCGATATCCTCTTGGCCTCGGCAACGCCTTGCTCCACTGCATGCGGATCCGGCATTTCCCTGGCCTCGGCAGCAACTTGCCCCACTGCATGCGGATCCGGCTTCCCCTTGGCCTCGGCAAAATGGACCAGCAGCCATGCCACCGCAAGCAAGCCTGCCGTTATGCCGATCCAAACGGCTATCCGATTTCGCGCGCGTTGGTTTGCAATAATGGATCATCACCCTTTGCTCTGGTCGGAAACGACTCCGGTCTGTCAGGCGATGCAGCCCTTAACAGCATTATAGCATAAGAGGCGGCGCTCCATGAATCCCGACGTCCCCACGTCGTGAGTCCCGGCCATTTCCACGTCACGAATCCCGACCGCCCCGCCGTCGATTTCCAATCCGGAGCGGCCCATGGGCAAGCCAGGGAACGGACCGAGGATTCGATAGCACAAGCCCAAACACCGCTCGATCTCAAAAAAAGGGCAAATTTTTAACCTTTCAGGTTAAATTACTGTAAAAGTGCATCTATTTTCTCCGTGGACGACGTGCTGGAGGAAATACCTGCAAAAGTGCAGGTATTCTGCGCTCCGTTCCCCGTTTACAGCGATTCGCCTCGAAATACCTGCACTTTTGCAGGTATTTCCTCCAGCGTCCAAAACAGGGCACGAAAAGATGCACTTTTGCAGTTATTGACATCAAGTGACCCGAAACGCCGACGGTCCACGGCCGGAAACCGCAAAAGGGGATCCTTGCAAGTTCCCATATTTCCGGACTCAACCTGCAACCACCGCACAACCACACTCAATCCAACAACTCGCGAACTCGCGCAATCCGCACAACCACACTCAATCCATACAACTCGCACAATCCATATAACTATGCTCCAAAAATGCAGCGTTCGTCTGAAGATCGGAAAACCGCTTCTCCCGCTGACGTCGGCCAAACGCCAAAAACCGATCACGCCGATCGGCTTGCCTTCAAGCATGATGGGGCAGCATCCTACGCCCGCTTCCGCACAATTCCCGTAATGGATACGGGGATCGTTCATTTCCTTGGTCCCCGAGTTTTCAATTGCAACCGGTTTCCCGGTTTCCAGACATCGGTGGCACACATAGCCTTCACATAGTCTTCATGTCGCATTTCTTTCTATACGTTCGATTTGATGATCCCTGCCCTGCAGCCCGAAACAACTGCCGCCCGGCAACCTCCGTTTCAATCGTCGTATCGGGGACTTCGCGCGTTTTGGCGTTTGTTGGCGCCGGCGGCGTCCAAAATCCGATCAAGCTTTTCAAATACTCCGAAGGGCTTCGTCCTCATTCGGCCGGCTTCCCTGCCGTTCCGCCAACGGCGCGGCCGCGCTCATCGCGATATCCGGGTATCCGCAGAGCGCGACGAACAGCGCAAGCTCCTCCGACGTGCACGTCATGCGATATTTCATATCAAATGGGGCCCTGCCTCCCGCTATTTTTTCCTTTTAAGCTTGGCTTCCGCCTTCTGGATATTTTCGGCCGCTCGAAACCGCACGATTTCGCCTATTAATTCATATGGCAGCGGCTGGCCTATGGGAAACTGTACGGACCCTTTCGCCCCTTTATAGGCCGACAATTCCCGTTTAAATTCGCTGATCCCGGAGGGGGCCGGGTAAAAACCGATATGCTTCGGATAGGCGGAAAAATGCACCAGATTCCCATGCAGCGCAAAGGTGGGAATTTGATAGCTGATTTTTTCTTCCGCGTCCGGTGCGGCCTCTTTTATGACTTTTCGCAACGTTTGAAGTATGTCTTGAATCTCGGGAGGGAATCGCAAAATATACTCGTCCACCGACCTGCAACCCGCGTTGTGTTCTTCCATGATTTCTCCCCTTGCAAGCCCATTCATTGGCGGGCAATATAATATACGGATATTATAAACTTGTTTTTGAAGTATTCACACCTCAAAATCCCGCTTGCATCATTTGTCTTGCATCGCCGGGACGAACACCGCCCGCCGCCCCGCAACGGAAGGCGCTTTCCACACTTCCTCCACCTTGGAAAGCGGGAACGGATCCGCGTTCACCTTCAGCTTGCCGGCGGCAACGGCATCGATGAGCGCCGGAAGCTCGGCGATGTATCCGGCGGCCGGGACCGAGCCCTGGCCGCTGCCGAGCACTTGAAGGTTGGCGGACCGCAGCGCGGCGGAGGGTATGGCGGCCGCGGGGCCGGCAACGGAACCGATCTGGATCCAAAGCAAAGCTCGGCTCCGATCCGACCGCTTCGTCAATAAGGGAACCATCGCCAGTTCGGCCGGCTTCCCCCACAGATAGTCGATCACGATGTCGACTTCGGATGCCGCCTCCCCCAGCCGATGGGCCGCCGCCTCCGGATCGCCCGCCAAGGAGACGATCGCGTCGGCGCCCAACGCGGGAAGCGCATGAAGCCGGTTCGGATCGCGCCCGGCTCCGATCACCCGGCTTGCGCCCAGAAGCTTGGCGATCTGAACGGCCATCTGCCCGGAATTCCCGGTTGCCCCCAGAACGAGAACCTGTTGCCCCGGCTGAAAATCAACCCGGCGGCGGAGAGCGACCCACGACGACATAGCCGGATTCATTGCCGCGGCGATAAGAACAGGATCGATGCCTTCGGGCAAAGGCACGCTGCGCCGCAAGTCGACAACCGCCTGCTCCGCCAGCGTTCCAAACGAGGTGTCGGAGGCCGCGAAATAAACCAATCGGCCGTCCGATAACCGCCCAACGCCGTCGATGCCGGGGATCAGCGGCAATTCACCCCTGCCGGTGTAATGGGAGCCATTGGCTTGAGACCGGACACGGGCATGCAAGCCGGCGGCCAGAACGTCGGCAAGCATTTCATTTTTTCCCGACGGCTGCGGCGCATCAAATACTTCGTATTTGGGAACGGTATCAAAAGAACGCACTACTGCGGCATACATTATAAACCTCCATTGGCGACTTTGCGCATATATTTAGTTTGTAATACAAACAATATAGTTTGTTTCACTTACAAAGTCAACGGCCGCTATGGTACAATGGGAAAAGAACATCCGAACCCGAGGCGGCGCGCCGCGTGTTCGAATACAGCGAAGACCGGAGTGTGAATCCTTTGAACAGCGCCTCTTCCGCCTCCTCCAACATTCCAAGCGATCTATCGATCGTGGATAGCTTGGTGCAGCTCTCCTTTCTGATCCAGACTGTGCTCGGCCGGGTTGGAGCCGAACATGGCCTGTCGATCATTCAAATTCGACTGCTTGGCATTTTGCGGGACCGGGAACCAAGCATGCTGCAATTGGCCCGGTATCTCAACCTTGACAAATCCAGTATTACCGGCCTGGTAGATCGCTTGGAACGCCGCGAGCTCGTCGAACGCATGGTCACTCCCAACGACCGGCGCGGATTCAACGTCAGGGTGACCTCTGCCGGACGGCAGTTGATACGGGCGGCCGGGGAGGAAATCGAGCGGCAAATTCACGCCGCAATCGAGGGAATAACCGAGACCGAGCGCTCGCAGCTCGCCGCCCTTGCGGCCAAAATTCTGGGAGCCCGTCCGGCGAGCGAAGCATAGTCTCTATTTTCGCGGGTAGGCATTGTTGCTCGGGCAGGCATTGTTGCTCGGGCAGGCATTGTTGAACGGCAAGCTTTTGATTTTTGAATGCATATTACTGTACGTCCACGGTTTTGTTGCAGGAAAGGGGGATATCAATGAAACTCCCGGTGATGAGCGAAGAATGGGCCAAACGCATACAACAATCCGAAATCGATTATTTTACTTCGAGGATCAGCTCGATCGGCGAGCGAACGGGCAATCCGGAAGGAGTCGAAATCAGGAAATTTGGAAACACGACGGCCTTCTACATCCAAACCATGCCCTGGGGGCTGTTTAATTCAGTAAAGGGCTTCTCGCAAGACGACATGGACAGGCTGGAGGAAATCATTCACTTCTATCATGAAAAAAATAGAACATTCCAGTTGGATATCAATCCGATTGGCGTCAGCCCCGGGATGTTGAGGCAACTGGCCGAAAATGGACTGTTTCAGGAAAGCTTTCATTCCGTCCTTTACGGTCTTCCCCGAAGTGAGTCGCCCCAACTTCCTCCGAACATAAAAATACGTCAAGTGGATCATGACACGGATTTTGACCTCTATGCGGGCGTTCACTGCGTCGGCTCCGGCATGGATCTTATACATAAACGCCACTTTGCAAACAACAATATAGGTTTGCTGAACCGCCCCGGATGGAAACTGTTTTTGGCGGATTGGAATGATATACCGGCGGCGGTCACCGCGATGCACATCAGCCATCGTACGGCCTCCCTTGCTTTGGCCGCGACAGCGCCCGAATTTAGGAGGAAAGGGCTTCAAACCGCGCTTTTGCTATGGCGAATGCATGAGGCGCACAAAGCAAATTGCGAGCTTGTGGCCGCTCAAGCAAGCTTTGGAAGCTCAAGTCAACGCAATATGGAACGAACGGGTATGCAGACGGCCTGGACACGAACAGTTTGGGCGCCGCTTCATATATAAGGGAGAGCACTTGCAAGGGGAACTCTTGTGAGAGAACACTTGTAAAGGAGACACACGTGAGAGGGAACACTTGCCGCGGAATTGGTCAACGGTCTGTTTATAACGCCCGTCACCGTCCCGTTTTTTCATACCTCCTGTTTTTCTCACGCACCCTGGTTTTTTCACACATTCTGTTTTTTCGCGCATCCTGTTTTTCACATTCGGAGGGCGGTCGGACCCTTTGGACTAAAATACCTGCAAAAGTACATCTATGTGCGCTCATCGGATGCCCAGAGGATCAAATTCCTGCAAAAATACAGGTATTTTGGGCGTTCACGCCGGAATGAAGCGGGCTGCCTTGAAATAACTGCATAAAAGCAGGAATTTTCTCAAAACACCCGTTGAATCCTGCGAAAAGCTGCACTTTTGCAGGTATTTCAGCCGCCCACCCGTTTCCCCGCCGCTGGCAGTCGGCAAAAGGGGGCGGAAGCTTCAAACTGCGGTAAAAAACAGGCGGCTCCTGCCACTTCTTTCCCATCTGCCGCTTCTTTCGCCTGTGCCCGGCCCCCGCACCCTTTTTCGCCGCCCATCCAAGTCCTTTCAAAAGGATCATACCCGCGCGATACTTCATTCCATCCTCATTCCATCCTCATTCGATCCACACCTGCTTGGCATTTTGCAAGATCGTGAACCAGGCATACCGCAACTAATCCGGTATATCGACCACAACAAATTCAACATTACCTGCTTGGTAGATCGCGTAGATGCATAGAACGCTGACGGGCTTCATCCGAAAAGCGTTCCCCTCTCCGGCGACGTTGTTCTCGCAGGATACCATGCCGCCAAAGATCCGGAGCCCTTTTCACGCTTTCAGAGAGCCATATATCGGCTCACAACATCAGTTCACAACATCAGTTCACAACATCGGCTCACAACGCGATCCCCATGGCCTCCGGGAGAAATAGTTTCCGATCCATCTGTTTGAGGTCGCGATGAACCTTCACTTCAAAGTCAAGCAAGTCTAAAATGTGGCGCTGCAGGTCTATACCCGGCGCAATCTCAATCAAGGTCAACTCCCCTTCGAGCAATTCAAAGACAGCGCGCTCCGTGATATAAAGAATTTTTTGCTTTTGGGTAACCGCCCGCTTTGCGTCCAATGAGATTCTCATTCCGTCCGTACCACCCCCACACTCCATTCACAACATGGTATACCATATTGTGAATTTTTTTAAATAATGAAAAATCGGATAATCAAGCAAAAGGCTGCATTCCTCCCATTAAATAACCAATTCATCAACGCCTAATAGCGGAAGGCCACTTGACACAATATCAAATTTAGCATAAAATATTTATCAATTGGTATACCATTCGCCTGTTTGACACGGATCTTATTTTACTGAACAAGGTTGTGAAGAAGGATGCCTTTAAGAGAACGGCTGTATATCCCGGGGATAGAGCACAAAGCACCGATACCGATGGGCGTCAAGATCGGCAATATGGTGTATTCCTCCGCGCTCAGCGGCAAGGACCCGAATACGGGCCAAAAGCCGGCCGATGTGAAAGAAGAAGTGCGGCTTGTGTTTCAACACATCCAAACATTGGTCGAGAATGCCGGCGGGTCAATCGAGCATATCGCCCACATGAGCGTGCACCTCAGCGACAATCTTTACCGAAGCTTGGTGAACGAACACTGGCTTCGGATGTTCCCGGATGAGAACGACAGGCCGGCCAGACACATAACGATTAAAAACTTGGGTGAAGGTACGCATATTCAAATTGAATTTGTGGCTGTGCTCTAGAAGCGCGGTGTCAAAAGCGGCGTCCGCGCGGGGCATGAGACGCAGGTCGGGGCGGACAACCCGATCGGAAACCCGCGCCCGGGCGCGGAGCCGCTTGTTTTTCACCATACTTCCTGAGAAGCTCCCCCAACGATAAAAGATGCAAAGGGGATGGGGTGAAAAGCTGTTGTGGAAAGTCATCCGCGTAAAGAAAGCGCATTCTGGGCCATTAATATCGGCCACATGATTACGCATTGGTATATCGCCAGTTTTTATATATTGCTTCCTTATATCACGTTGGAGCTGGGTTTCTCGGTAACGCAATCCGGGCTCGTCGTGACCATCATGTTTATCGTCAAATCGATCATCGGGATTCCCATCGGCGCCCTCACGGATATGACATCGAACAAAAATATCCTGATGGCGATCTCTGTCATTTTGTCCAGTTTGCCTTTTATTATTATGGGATACGTTGACAGCTTCTGGGCGTTGGCGGTCCTGCTCATCATCATGGGCGGCGGCAACGAATTTTGGCATCCCGCCTCGTTCGCGACGCTCTCTTCCCGATACCCGGGCAAGCGGGGCTTTGTGTTCGGATTCCACGGAATGGCGGCAAATGTCGGGGACCTTCTGGCGCCGGCATTCGTCGGCGTTTTATTGCTGACCATGACGTGGCGGGAAACGGTCGTTTGGAACTACCTTCCCGGCCTGGTTGCCACGGCAGCCGTGCTGTTCATGCTTCGGGGAATCAATGTCCGGACCAAAACGAGCGGGGCCCCGGCGGCAGCGCCAATGAGCCTGAAGGATTACACGAAGGATCTGAAGCGGCTCATTCGAAACCGCTTTATTACGTTGCTGGCTTTGTCCAGCGGCTTCCGCGCGATGGCGGGGAACGGAATGCGGGTTCTGTTGCCTCTGTATCTGGCGATCGAGATGGATTTATCGCCGATCTGGGTCGCGCTCTATTATTCCGCCTTGCAAGGAGGGGGATTGCTGGCCGGCCCGTTCGTCGGCAGCCTTTCCGACAAATTGGGGCGCAGAAAGGTCGTGATGTCCGGCCTTATCGCCAGCTCGGTTCTGGTCATTTGCGTCACCTTCGTGCAAATCGAATGGCTCCTGGTCAGCGTGATTGCGCTGCTCGGCTTTTTCCTGTACGCCATGCGCCCGGTCATGCAGGCGTGGGCCATGGAAAGCACGGCGGAGAACATGGCCGGAACGACAGCCAGCCTCATGTTTACGACGCAAGCCTTGATGGTCTCCATGGGCCCCGCCATCGTAGGCGCATTTGCCGACGCGTTCAGCTTTAACGCTTCCTTCTATTTTATTGCTTTCGTGATGGTTGTGAGCAATGTGATCATATTTTTCATTCCCGATCGCAATCGCGCCAAACAAGCATGATTTTCACAACAATATTTTTTAAAAGGAGAGGCTTCAATGGCCGAAATCGTTCAAGGCATCGGTATGTCGCACAGTCCAATGATGGCGATGGAAGGAGAGCATTGGCCGCTATTTCAAGGCAACGATCTCCATCACAAGCTCCTTTACGACGAAACCGGACAGCATATGTCTTACGCCGACCTGGAAAATCAGCGGGAAGGACGCTATGCGGAACAGGCAAGCCCGGAAAATTTGCAATTGTTGTACGAGGCGATGAATCGCAATTTCGCCAGATTGAAGAACGACTTTTTGAAAGAGATTCCGGATGTCGCCGTGATTATCAGCAACGATCACCCGGGCGAATTTCTGGACGAGTCGAATGTGCCGGCTATCGCGGTATATTGCGGGGATCGGCTGATCAGCGCGGATGAAAGAAAGCGCATGGAGAAGATCAAGCGCAAGCCGCTGCTCGATCCCGATTCCGAAGCATTCAAAAAGGCAAGCAAAGTGAAAGGAATGGATAAAAACAACGTTTGGCCAGGGTCCGGCCAAGTGGCGGGGCATATCGTGGAATCGTTAATCCAGCAAAATTTCGACGTCGGCGTTTTGCGGGAGCAGAAGGAACCGGCGGTCAGCGGGCACGGGCACGGTTACGGCATGGTGGTTACGAAACTGATGGACGAAGATCGCGTGATCCCCATGGTGCCCGTCTATTTGAATATTTGGCCGCCCAACGCGATCTCGCCTTCCCGGTGTTACGACTTCGGCCGGGCGCTGCGGGTGGCGATCGAGTCGATTCCCGATCCTTTGAAGGTCGCGGTGGTCGCTTCAGGCGGGTTAAGCCATTTCGTGACGGACGTGGGCATCGACCAGAAGGTGTTGAACGCGCTTCGCAACCGTTCCGAGTTCGATCTGCGCCATTTGCCGTTGCACCGTTTAAAAGCCGGAAGCGGCGAAATACGCAACTGGATCGCGCTGGCCGCCGCCGTGGAGCATCTGCGCCTGGACTGGGACGAATACATCCCCGTTTTTCGCACGGCTGCGGGAACCGGCATCGGCATGACCTTCTGCCGCTGGTCATAATCCAACGCCAGAGGAACCCGTTTGGAAAAAAGGAGCCTCCCCAAGCCATTGGCGCATTGGGGAGGCTCCTTTTTCAACATGCGGCGACAAACAGCCGGTTCCGTTTTTGGACAAGGGGGAATTACGACTCGACATGCTTGTATTTTGCAATCAAATAATGAAAGAACAACGGGGTAAACATGCTGACAAACACCAGCGCGGAACCAATGACCGTAAACGCCGTCGCCAGATCATGCATCTTGACCAGCCAGCCAAACAGGAGCGGCACAATCAGTATGGAGAAGGAGAAGGCCGTGCCGGACAATGCCAGCGATATTCCGCGCCGCTCGGGCTTGCTGTACTCCGTGACAATCGTTTGGTAAAGAATTTGGGACACGCCCGCAGTGATCCCGATGAACAGCATCAACGGCGACAAAATCCAGGCGTCCTCCATCAACGGGGTAAAGAGAATCAGCAACCCCGTCCCGCACATCCCGACAGTAAATAAAATTTTCTTGCTGGCCTTGGAGAAAAACCGCCCGAAAATCATGCCGATGACAATGGCGCCAACCGGACGCAGCGAATTGAGCGAGCCAGTGACGGTCTCGTTGAAGCCGATTTCCTGAAAGTATACAGGGTAAAACGAGTTGACCAGCGATATGGGCAGCGCGGCCACAAACGCCAGCATGCCCGCCAAATATAGCGGGCGTACGCGCAGCACGGCCGGAATGGGCTTGAAGATGTCCGCCGGCTTGCGCTTCTTGGTTTTCCGCGGCAGCTTTGGCATGATCACGCTCAGCACCAAGGCAATGAAGCTGATCGCGGCGCAGGTGAAAAAGCTGAGTTGGTATCCCAGCAAAGCGGCGATCACACCGCCCAGGAAAAACCCGAGCACCTGGCCGGCGCTGGTGACGCTCGTCAATTTGGCGATAATGCCCGAAGCCTGCCGCTCATTGATGCGCGTCGAATAGGACTGGCTTGCCGTCCAATAGAAAGAACGGGCGGCGCCCATAATGAGCTGGGCAAAAAAAATGGACCAGAACGATTCGGTCATGCCCAGTATAAGCGTACCCGCCAGAAAGACCGTGTAGCTGGTCCACAAAATGGGCCGCTCCTCGAAATAATCGGACAACATGCCGCCGAATATTCGCAATAACACATGGAAAATGCCCGCCGACGAGATCAATGTGCCGATCTGCAAAGGATCGTACCCCAGATGCAAAGCATACAACGGAATCAGTATAATCGACACAGAGGAGGCAATATTAAAAAAAAGCGAGCTGCTATATGAAAAAACAATGGCTTTTTGTGACAAAAGGTTCACCTCGATGGCTGGATCCATTGATATCAATAAAGCCGCCCGTAACTGCGCTGAATGAAAACATTCATTGTACGAGGCGGCTTTATAATGGGAGAAACGAAAGGAGTCGCCTTTGCCCGCCGATTTCTTCCCCATCAGACTGTGAATCGGAGAAATCGGCGGACAACAGCGATCGGAAACTAGAAGTGCTTTTTATAAATCTCAATGACTTTCATGACTTGATCGGAGCCTTTCTCGGTGCCTTGCAAGGAATACTTGTCATATTGGCTCCAATCGATCAGCAGATCCGTATCGCCGGGCTCAATGCCTTTCTTCCTGGAGTTCTGATGGCGATTGAGCGCGTAGGAGGTTTGCCCCTCATCGCTCAACACCCAATCGACAAATACTTTGGTTGCATTCGGGCTCGGGTTGTTGCGGAATACGCTCATCCCTCTGGAAAGCGTGGATTGGCCCGGGAAGTCCAACCGTTCAATCGATTTGCCAAGACCGGCGCTCTGCAATTCCTGAAGGCGGGGCCGATCCAGACCGATGCCGATCGGATATCTGCCGTCGACGACCCAGTTGGCCGCGATCGATTGATCGTCCACAAACACCGGTTCCTGTTCCGTCAACAATTTTTCGATGAACGCTTCGTCCTTGATGTTGAGAATCCCCGCTAACGCCAGGGAGCCCGTAGACTGCGTTTTAGGCGTATGAATAACGATTTTCCCCTTGTATTCCGGCTTCATCAGATCATCCACACTGCTGAATTGTTCCGGGGTAAGCTGATCCCGATTGACATACAGCGTAGCGTGCAGATCGGTTGTAATCAGGAACGTCCAAGGCTGGTTCGACACGTTCTGGGCATACAATTCAAATCCCGCATTCCAGTCGTCATCGGACTGTTCGGGCAGGAAGGGCCGAATATCCTGGAAAGCGTTGGCAGGCCCCAAGACACTCACCATATTCGATGTAGCCGCAACCATCACATCCCAGTAGAACTTGTTGTTCTGTTGTTCCGTTACAATTTTGGGAGCCACATCGCTCGGGCGCAATCCTTCGAATTCCACTTTGATATCCGGGTAAGCTTTCTTAAAGTCTTCCACAAAAGCCGTATCCTGGACGCCCGGTTGAACGATGACCTTCAAAGTTTCTTTTTTCGCGGCTTCCAGCACTTGTTCCCACTCGGCATCCTTTGCATTTTCCGCAGGTGTCTCCGCCGGAGCCGGCGTATTCGCAGCAGATGTATCCGGCGTTGCCGCAGATTCGCCGGGGTTATTATTGGCGGAACAAGCCGCCATCGTCCCGATCAGCAGCACACACATGATGTAAAACAATGAACGTTTGAACAAACTCATCGTTGCACTCCCCTTTATACCTAAAAGAATAGGCAATAGAATGGTCGTATACTTCATTGGAAAACGTCAGATTTCGATCAACTTGGTTTGAAAACGCTTACCCCCCTGCTTTTTGTAATAGGAATACTGCGTAAATCGTCGCCATATTCCTTCCTCATGACTCGCCTGCTTGATCTAATGGTATACCAAACAATGATTATTTTATGGTACTTCCAAACTTCTGTCAAGGGCTTCTGCAACAAGTTTAATTCGTACATTCGATCCATTTTAAAGAAATATTTCTACTATTTTGATGAAAGGAGGCCTTTTTGTCACTTCATCACAATTTGAATAATTGCATACCATATATCTAATTAAAACGAAAAATAAGCCATATTTCATGTTTTTTCCGCAAAAATCAAGGTGATATTATTTATTTTGTATACCATATGTGATGAAATCATCCAAAAATTTGATAATCAAAGATGGGAGATACATGACAAAAATTTTTCGACAAATCGATTACTTTTAGTGGGGCGAATGTGCTGAAAGCGCTTGACAGATGAATAGGCGTAACATAATATAATAGAGAATGGTATACCAATTACATTTTCCGGTGACAAAGGAGGCGAAAGAGGTGGGCCATGACGAGACGATGCTCCAAAGGCTTGGGGAACTGGATGCATGCGCGGTGTCCGATGCGCTTGATTCGCTGGGGTTAAGGGGAGCCGTTATAGGGCTTCGGAAGGTTTGGGATTGCGGCAAAATCGTAGGAAGAGCCATCACGGTGAAGCTTGTTCCCAAGAGAGACGGCCAGGCATCCGCCCGTCATTTGGGCACCGCGGCTATAGAAATCGCATCGCCAAACGATGTGATCGTCGTAGACAATCAGGGGCGTCCGGATGTCGGAGCTTGGGGAGGCATTCTATCCGTTGCCGCCAAGGCGAAGGGCATCCGCGGCGCCATCGTTCACGGAGCGTGTCGGGATGCCGACGAGAGCCGCGAATACGGCTTTCCGGTATTCGCCCGATCCACTGTCACGGTGACGGCAAGAAGCCGGATCGTGGAGCATTCATATAATGAACAGATCGAAATCGAATCTGTGGCCATTCGACCGGGAGATTATGTCATCGCCGACGGAAGCGGAGTGGTGTTCATCGCGGCCGAACGGATGGAGGAGGTCATCGCCGTGGCGGAGAAGCTGGCTAATAAGGAAAGAAAAATGATAGACGATCTGATGAACGGAACAACGGTGACGGAAGTGATGGGGAAGAATTACGAAACGATGTTGGAGAGGGGGTAAGCATCCAGATGGATTCGGTGGCGGAATCATTCAAAAAACTATCCACATCCACGATTTCGGACGCGCTGGACAAGCTCGGGATCACCGGCCAATGCCTCGGTGTGAAGCCCCTCGATCGAAGCTTTCGTACGGTGGGCCGGGCGTTTACGGTTAAATACGGGCCCGTCGGCATAACGAAAGGAACGGTCGGGGACTATATTGACGATGTAAACGAAGGCGAACTGATCGTTTTGGATAACGACGGGAAGACGGATTGCACCGTTTGGGGCGATATTCTGACAACCGTCGCGCACCACAAGCGCATCGCGGGCACCGTGATTCACGGCGTTTGCCGCGATTCGGAGCTAAGCCTGAAGCTGGCCTATCCCATCTTCAGTCTCGACCATTATATGCGAACCGGCAAAGATCGCGTGCAGGTCGAAGGCGTGAACGTCCCCGTTTCATTCGGAAACGTCCGAATCAGCCCGGGCGACTTGCTGGTTGGAGATGCGGACGGGGTCGTGGTAATCCCCGCAGAGTGCGAGGAGAAAGTGCTATCCGTGGCCTTGGAAATCGAGAAGGCGGAGGATGCGATTAGAGCGGAAGTGGAGCAAGGCGCGACCTTGGGTCGTGCAAGGGAGAAATTCAACTATCATCGATTGCAAAGCAAATCATGATAAAGGCAGGAAAACAAATGCGGGCCAACAACGAAAAGATCCGTCCAACGGATGACAAGATCGAACAATGGATAGCCAAGGCGGGACTGTATTCTTCCGCAACGCTGCATGAAGCGGCCGGAAAGACAGGCGCGCTGCCCGCAGCCATTAAACCTTTGACGAAGGAAACGAAGCTGTACGGGCGGGTCACCACCGTCCAATCCCCCCCGGGCGACAATTTGTGGCTGCATCGGGCGATTTACGAAGCCGAAGCCGGCACCATTCTGGTCATCGATGTCAACGGGCACCACGAAGCGGGCTACTGGGGAGAAATTATGGCCACGGCCGCGATGGAAAGAAAAATCAAAGGCTTGGTGATCGATGGCTGTGTGCGCGACGAACGGCAGTTGATCGACATGGGCTTTCCCGTTTTCTCCAGAGGGTTATGCATCCAGGGAACCTCCAAAAATAAAGATGCGTTCGGAGCGATCAATGCCCCGATTCGAATCGAGGGCACGCAGATTTTCCCCGGCGACCTTATTTTCGGCGACGCGGACGGCTGCGTCGTGCTGCCGATGGATCAAGTGGAGCGAATCGTGATGGAAGCCGAGCGCAGGGAAGAACAGGAAAAAGCCATTTTGGCCGAATTGAAGTCGGGGAAAAGCACGCTCGAAATTTATCATTTCGATTAAAACATTTACGAATTAAGGGAGAGATGATCTTTGATTATCGACATTCATGGCCATACCTCCGCTCCGGCGGAAGCCTACCTATTTCAATCGAAGTTAATTGCGAGCAGAGGCAATCCGATCCAGAAGCCGGCGAAGCTCAGCGATGAATTGATAGAGCAAAATTTGACCAAGCATCTGGGTTTGTTGAAGGAAGTCGGCACGGATATGCAATTCATCTCGCCCAGACCTTACCAGATGATGCATTCGATCAAACCCGGACCCATCGTGCATATGTGGACGAGGTATGTCAACGATATCATCGCACAGCAATGCCGATTGCATCCGGAGGTGTTCAAAGGGGTCGCGGGATTGCCCCAAGTTCCGGGCGAGCCTGTCGAGAACTGCCTGGATGAACTGGAACGATGCGTGAAGGAGCTTGGATTCGTCGGCTGCCTGCTGAACCCGGATCCCACGGAAGGAAACGGGCCGGAACCGAAAGGGCTGGGAGACGAATATTGGTATCCGCTGTACGAGAAAATGGTGGAGCTGGACATTCCGGCCCTGATCCATTCGGCGGGCTGTTGTTTGGAAAGGGTATCCTACACCTTGCATTTCATTAATGAAGAAAGCATTGCGATCATGTCTTTGCTGGATTCCAACGTCTTCAAGGATTTTCCCAAGTTAAAAATTATCATGGGGCACAGCGGAGGCGCGATTCCCTATCACATGGGCCGCTTCCGGGCATGGCGGATCCGCAAGGACGAAGAAGACTTCGATCTCAGCATGAAGAAGCTTTATTTTGAAACCTGCAACTATTCGAAGGAAGCTCTGGAGCTGTTGCTTAAAGTGGTCGGACCCGACAACGTGTTGTTCGGCACGGAGAAACCGGGCACGGCTTCGGCAAGGGATCCAAAAACCGGGCGCTGGATGGACGATTTGAAACCGATCGTTGAAAGCATCGATTGGTTGACGGCACAGGATCGCAAGAAGGTATTCGAGGACAACGCCAAGCTTTTATATCGTTTATAATCGGCCGTTGAATTCATCATCTACTTCATTAATCATCAGGAGGATGCAACCATGCTTGCTAAGGAAACCAACGAGCGCCTCACCAAAGTAGGACCGGGAACACCGATGGGCAATCTGTATCGGAGGTACTGGATTCCATTCGCCCTTCACAGGGAATTGCCGGTTCCGGACGGCGACCCGCTTCGCGTTCGGCTGCTGGGAGAGGATTTAATCGCCTTCAGAGACAGCGACGGAAAGGTGGGGCTCATCGACGCGCTATGCCCCCATCGCAGAGCGCCCATGTTCCTGGGGCGCAACGAAAAGTGCGGCTTGCGCTGCGTATACCACGGCTGGAAGTTCGATACGGAAGGCCAATGCGTGGATATGCCGAACGAGCCGGCGGAGAGCAATTACAAAAACAAGGTCAGATCGGTATCCTACCCTTGCTGGGAAGCGGGCGGGATCGTATGGACCTACATGGGACCCGAAGAGAAGATGCCGCCGAAGCCGGATTACGAATGGCTCCGCGCGCCCGAATCGCATCGTTTCGTATCGAAAACCTATCAGCATTGCAACTTTTTACAGGCGTTGGAAGGTGGCATCGATACATCCCATGTCGCTTTTCTGCACGATAACGATTTTACCAACAGGGACAAATTCACGAAAGATACTTCCCCGAAATTGGAAGTGGAAAAAACGGCATACGGCTTCCGTTACGCGGGCATCCGCAACATGGGAGAGGAAGGCCAATATATTCGGGCCTATCAATTTATCATGCCTTCCCAACAAATCAGAGGCGGAGTGACGGAACGAAGCGGCAAACGCCGCAAAATCCCCGTGCTTCACGGGCACATCTGGGTGCCGGTCGATGACCACCACTGCTACGTGTACAATACGATGTACGCCTACGATAAGGATATCCCGTTAACCCCGGAATACATCAAGGAGTACGAGTCCAGAGCCGGGCGGGGCGCCGACGACTATTTGCCGGGATATCCCGCATTTCGTTTGAAAGCCCGCGCGGAGAACGATTATATGATCGATCGCGAGGAGCAAAGAATCCGAACCTTCACCGGCATTAAAGGGGTCAATACGCAGGACGTCGCCGTGCAGGAGCTCATGGGCCCCATCGTGAATCGCTCGCAGGAAAAATTGGGCACGGCCGATTTGGCGATTATCGCCGCACGACAATTGCTTCTGGAAGCCATCGACGCCGCGGAGAAAGGCGGAACGATTCGGGGCATCGATCCCGCGCCGTACCGGCATATTCGCACAACAGAGGGCATGATCGGACGGAACGAGAAATGGCAGGAAGCGTTGAAGGACGGGTTTATCGCGGTCTATTGATCTTCCGGCAAAGGTTGAACCACGTATCAAGGAAGGGGATGGATGGGTTTGTCTAATCGATGTCTGGCCGCCGTCATGGTGGCCGAACGGACAACCGAGCTTCAGGAATTCGATTTGCCGGATATTCCGGAAGACGGCGGGCTTTTAAGAATCGAAGCCGCCGGAATTTGCGGCTCCGACTGGCCGATGTATACCGGCGGCAAATTGACGCCGCGCATATTGGGACATGAGAATGTCGGATTTGTCGAGAAAATCGGCAGAAGAGCGCAAGAGCTGTGGGGGGTGAAAGAAGGCGATCGCGTCGCGTTGGAAGAGTACCTCCCCTGCGGACAATGCACATTTTGCCGCACCGGTGAATTTCGCTCCTGCTACCAAACGGATTCGCACCGGGAGCACTTCATCCGTTACGGTTCCACCCCCACGTCCGTCAAGCCTTCATTGTACGGCGGGTATAGCCAATATTTATATTTGCACCCCAGCGCGGTGCTGCACAAAGTGAAAAGCCATATTCCCGCGGAGCAGGCCGCCCTGGCTCTCCCGCTGTCGAACGGCATCGAATGGGTGTACTTGCAAGGCGAAGTGAAGATGGGAGACACGGTGGTCATCCAGGGTCCGGGACAGCAAGGCCTGGGCTGCGTGATCGCGGCCAAAGCGGCAGGAGCGAAATGCGTCATTGTCAGCGGTTTGGGCCGCGACAGCCACCGCTTGAACACGGCGTTGGAACTGGGCGCGGATTATATCGTCGATGTGGAGAAGGAAGACTTGCTTGAACGGGTAAAAGAGATAACGAACGGCGAAATGGCGGATATGGTGCTGGATGTCTCCACAGGCGGAACCGTGACCGTAAGCAACGCGATCCGAATGACCCGAAAACGCGGAAGGGTGATCCTGGCCGCCAGGAAAAAGCAGCCCATTCCCTCCTTTGACAGCGACCAGATTTTGTCCAAAAATCTGACGGTCCGAGGCGTGCGCGGGCATAGCTATCTCGCCGTGGAAATGGCGCTCGATGTCATCGCCGGCGGCAAACATCCGCTGGACAAGCTGTGCACGCATTCGTTCGATCTGCACGGCGTGCATGACGCTTTGCGCACGGTGGGAGCGGAAATCAACATTGGAGCCATTCATTGCACGGTGTTACCGTGGGGCAAATAAGCATAAAGGGGCTATGCCCCTTATGCTCATCGTTCATACAGGAGGTTGTGCGTTATGGCGGGCAATAACACCGAGAGCGACTTTATCGACAAATACTACAGAGGCAAATTGATCGCGATTCTGTCCTTCAGCTCGCGCGCGCTGGAAGAGGCGGAGCATTTGCGCAAACACGGCATCCGGGTGATTATTGGCCATAGATTGGATTACGATCTGGTAGATTGGAAAGATAAAGGCTTTGACACGTATACCATTTGGGAAGCGGTCGAACGCGGAGAAATCATTCAAGTTTGGTAGGGGATGGGAAAATGAAAGCAGTGATCGTCACGCAACACGGCGGACCTGAAGTGATGCGATATACGGATATGAATCGACCCGCGCCGGCGGCCAATCAGGTCCTGATCCGGGTGGAAGCCACAGGGGTGAATTATGCGGATATCAAAGGCCGTTACGGGAACCCGCGCAACATCAGGCAACTGCCGTATATTCCGGGGTTGGACGTCGCCGGCACGATCGTAGAGACAGGGGCCGACATAACCGAATTTCGGGTCGGACAGCGGGTCATCGCATTCACGTCAAACGGATCCTATGCCGAATATGTTGCGACCGATGCGATATTAACGTTTCCGCTGCCGGATGCGGTGGATTTCAAATTGGGCGCGGCCTGCCCGATCGTGGCCTTTACTTCCCATCAGTTGCTGGCGGACGTGGCGCGAATTCGGGAGGGCGAAACCGTGCTCATTCATGGAGCGGCGGGCGGCGTGGGATCGACGGCCGTTCAAATCGCCAAATTACTCGGAGCGTCGCAGGTGATCGGCACGGTGAGCAGCGAAAGCAAGGCGGCCATCGCGAAAGAGGCGGGTGCCGACCACGTCATCCATCACACCGAAGAAGACTTTTCTAAGGCTGTGCTGGATATAACGGACGGAAAAGGCGCGGACGTGATCCTCGATTCGATTTCGGGACCCGTTACGGAACGCAGCTTGAGCTGTCTGGCGATGTACGGCCGGCTCGTTGTATTTGGGAATATGGGCGGACCGACGAAGATCAACACGGCCGATTTGTTCCATAATTGCAGATCGGTGCTCGGATTCAGCTTCGGGCATACGCGGAAACACCGGCCCCATCTTGTAAAGCCGACAGCGGAGAAAGTGCTGGGTTATTTGAGCAAGGGGAGCTTGCATATTGTCGTCGGGGATACCTTTTCCCTGGCGGAAGCCGCAGATGCGCACCGATTGGTCGAAGCCAGGAACAGCATCGGCAAAATCCTGCTCGTTCCGGAGCATCGTTGATTCCATTCGACTTGATTGAGGTACGCCTCATGCGCGCATACAAGGAGGTAGACTATGCTGTCTTTAAACGCGAACCCTAAACAGGGGAGCCATGCGGATCAAAGCCCGACCCGCGACGATCATGTGCTTCTGATGAACAAGGTCAACAAACACTTTGGAAACGTACACGTGGTGAAGGACCTGAATTTGGAAATCAAAAGAGGCGAGATTTTAACATTGCTCGGACCCAGCGGGTGCGGAAAAACAACGACGTTGAGAATGGCGATCGGGCTGGAGAAGATCGATGGCGGAGAAATCACCTATAACGGTAAAATTATCGATTCCAAAATAAGCAACACGTTCGTTCCGACGAACAAGCGGAAGATGGGCATGGTGTTTCAATCGTACGCCATTTGGCCCCAAATGACCGTGTTTGAAAATGTCGCCTATCCGATGCGTGTGATGAAGCAGAAAAAAGACGTCATTAAAAGGGAAGTTATGCGGGTGCTCGAATTGGTCGGCTTGGGACATTTGCCGGACCGGCCGGCTCCGATGCTGAGCGGGGGACAGCAGCAGAGAGTCGCTTTCGCCAGAAGCCTGGTCTTTAGTCCGGATATTCTTTTGTTGGACGAACCCTTCAGCAATTTGGACGCCCAGTTAAGGGAGCATATGCGCATCGAGGTCAAGGAATTGCAGAAGCGAATTGGCATCACGGTTCTCTTCGTCACCCACGACCAGATCGAAGCGTTGAGCTTGTCGGATCGCATCGGGGTGATGAACGGAGGAAGAATCGAACAGATCGGCTCGCCGGAGGATGTATACCATCGGCCTGTCACCACCTTTGTTCGCGATTTCCTGGGAAAATCGATCCTGCTGCCTTGCAAGGTGGCGGAGAAGTCCGCGGAAGGATATCGATTGTCGCTGAACAGTCAACAAGAGCGCTTTTTCCATGCCAGCCATCCGTTGTCCGACGATCTTTCCGTGGGCGAAAGCGCCGTGGCATCCCTTCGTCCCGAGCATATCTCCGCCGTGCCTTACACGGAAACCCGTTACGAGGAGCTGTCCGGTCAACCGGATATCAACGCGATGCGATGCCAAATCGATATGCTGTTCTTCGTCGGCAACGGATATGAGACGACCGTTACTTTACAAGGCAGCGAGAAAATATCTTTGTTTTTGCCGCATCATCAGAAGTGGTCGCTTGGGCAAGATATCATTCTTACCTTTCCAAGGGAGGATACCCGGCTATGGAAAAGCTAGATTATCAGCCGCTCGAACCGGGGTCCAACCTTGCCGACAAGCTGAAAAAATCCATTCGCCCAAGCACGGTGTTCTATACGGCCATCCTTATCATCGTCGGCTTCTTTGTCCTGTATCCCTTGGCTCTCGTCATCATCCAATCGATTCGGGTGGGCAACTTCGGCCAGGAGTATTACCTGGGACTGTCCAACTGGATCGAAGCGCTGCACGATAAAAATATCAAGGATGCGATCTGGAACACGATCACGCTTTCCGTGATGCGGCAACTGATCGCGATTGTGATCGGCGTCTTTCTGGCATGGTTGATCGCGCGGACGGATTTACCCGGCGGGCACTGGCTGGAGGTCGGTTTTTGGATCGCCCTTTTCATGCCGACCTTGACAGTCACCTTGTCATGGATTATGATTTTCGATTGGCACAACGGTTTGCTTAACACGTTAATTGAAAAAATCCCATTTATCGACAAAGGTCCATTTAACATCTATTCTTACTGGGGTATAATTTGGGTACACCTGCTGACCGGAACGATACCCGTAAAGATTATGATGCTGGCGCCTGCCATGCGCAACATGAACGCGTCGTTGGAAGAAGCCTCGTTGACTTCAGGGGCGAGCACCATCGGAACGATATTTCGCATCACCGTCCCGATTATGGTCCCCGTGATTCTTGTCGCCGTTGTGCTTGGATTGATCCGGTCCATGGAGGGCTTTGAGGTTGAATTGATTCTGGGCGCTCCGGACCGCATTCACGTCTATAGCACATTGATTTATAATTTTATTAAACAAGAACCGCCGCTGTACGGCCATGGCTCCGTCTTAAGCATCGCCGCGCTGCTCATGATCGTGCCGATGGTGATCGCGCAACAAATGATCATTGCCCGTAAAAATTACACTACGGTTTCAGGTAAATTTTCCACCAGAACATTCAAGCTGGGCAAATGGAAATGGCCCGCATTTTCGTTCGTTTTCCTGTTCGTTTTTATCATGACGATCGTTCCCTTGCTTATGGTCGTGGTAGGCAGCTTCAAACGGATATTCGGCATGTGGGGCACCGATTGGACCACCTACAACTGGCACGCGGTTTTGTCCAACTCGGGATTTATTCACGGTTTGAATAACACCCTCATTCTGTCTATTGGCACGATGCTGATTTCTATCCCCATTTTGTTTTTGATCACTTATATTTCGGTCAAGTCATCGTATCGCTTGCGGGGATCCCTCGACTTCCTGTCCTGGATGCCCACCGCGATTCCCGGTATTGTCGTGAGCCTGGGCTTCCTGTGGATGGTGCTGTCCACCCCCGTATTCCAGCCTCTTTACGGCACCATGATCATTCTGGTTATTGCGGTGTTGTTCGGCAATATGACGTTCGGCATTCAATTGATGAAAGGCGGTATGCTGCAAATCGGCAACGAATTGGAAGAAGCCTCGTACGTGAGCGGCGCCTCGTTATTTTACTCGATGAGGCGAATCATATTGCCGCTTATCGCGCCGACCGTCGCCGTGGTCGCCGTGACCATCTTCGCCAGCGCCGCCAGATCGGTCGCTCACGTCGCCTTGTTGTCCACTCCAAGCAACAAGCCGCTGGCGATGCTGCAGTTGGACATGATGTACGACGGGCGATTGGAGGCCGCCACGGTGATTGGCGTGATTATCATGTTCATGACGGTCGGCATCGCTATCGCCGCCAAGATGATCGGATTGAATTTAGGACCAAAACGGTAAATATTTTGATTTAGGGTGGGATTGGAATGTCGGAAGAAAAGGACATTAAACGGGATCAAGTTGTCGAGTATTTATTTCACGCCATTCAGCAGGGAGAAATTCACACCGGCCAGACGCTTTCGGAGCGGGCCATTTCAGCCAAACTCGGGGTCAGTCGAACCCCCATCCGGGAGGCTTTCCGCCAATTGGAAATCCTGGGGCTTGTCACTTCCGCACCGCATAAAGGGTGCACCGTCACCAGCATCTCCACGGAGCAAATCGAGCAATTGTACGATATCAGGGAAGTATTGGAGGGGCTGGGGGCTCGACTGATGGCGATCAAAGGAAACCGGCACGCGATTGAACACCTGGGAAAGCTGCTGGATGACGCGGAAAGGTTTGCCTCATTGGGGGACATTCATCATCTGTCCAAGGTGAACGCCCAATTTCATATGGAGATTGCCCAAGGCTCGCAAAATTTCTATCTCCAGACGATGATGCAAACCTTGCAAACTCACATCGGCCTTTTAATGTCCACTTCGCTTTCCCAATCCGGCCGCCCCGAGCAGAATTTGCGCGAGCATCGAATGATCCTGAATGCCATTGAAATAGGCGACGGAAATCTCGCGGAATCGACGGCCCAATTTCACGTCAGAAACGCCTACAAAAATGCGCTCAAGCAGTTGGCGGATCATAACGCTATGAACGGATAGGACTTTTCGGCAGGATCCATTTTCAGACTTTTTGCCAATATACGAATATATCTATGTTATGGTCGCGGAGGGATCAATTTTGCAAAATCACAATATGTATACAACAGGCGTTTCCGGGACATCGGCTGCTTCCCCGGTTGCAAATACGGAAGTGACCCCATTGCTGGTTCGGAACGTATTGCGAACCCGCTGGGACAGCATCCCCCAAGATGTCAAAGATCACGGTGTGCGAAGCTTGTACAATTGGCTGGGCGTGACCATCGGCGCGGCCCGGCACGATTCGGTCGATATGGTGTTGGAGGTCGCCCGGGCCATGGATTCCTCGGCGCAGGTATCCATTCTCGGAAGAACGGAGAAGCTCGATTTATTGCATGCCGTGTTGGTAAACGGCATGTCGTCCCATATTTTCGACTACGACGATACGCACCTGGATACGATCCACCACCCCAGCGGGCCGGTTGCCCCCGTCGTATTTGCACTGGGGGAACATTATGGCTTTAGCGGCAGCGAACTGCTGCACGCATTCATTCTGGGGGTAGAGGCCGAATTGCGCATCAGCAACGCGATCCGCCCCAGCCATTACGATATCGGCTGGCATGTGACGAGCACAACGGGCGTATTCGGAGCGGCCATTGCCGCCTGCCTGCTGCTTCAATCGAGCGAGGAGGAAATGCTGTACGCGCTCGGCATCGCCGGGACGCAGGCTTTCGGCCTGAGGGAGATGTTCGGCACGATGACCAAGCCCTTTCACCCCGGGAAGGCGGCCCAGAACGGCTTGCTGGCGGCGCTGCTGGCCAAGCGGGGCTTCACCAGCTCCAAGCAAGTGCTGGAGGCGAAACGGGGATTCGCTCACGTGCTTTCGCCCGAAAGCGATCTTTCGCAGGTCAATGTGAATTGGGGCTCCAACTGGGAAATATTGAAGAACGCATTCAAGCCATACGCCTGCGGCATTGTCCTCCATCCTTCCATCGACGCTTGCATCGCCCTGAGGGAATTCGCTTCTCCGGCGGAGGTGGATGAAATTCACATCATTACGAATCCCTACGTGCTGGAGCTGACGAGCAAGATCAACCCGCAAACGGGCCTGGAAGGGAAATTCAGCATCTATCATACGGCCTCGATCGCGTTCATGGAAGGGGATGCGGGACAAGCGCAATATGAAGATGAGAAGGTGCTGTCCCCCGAGGTTGTCGCATTCCGCAGCAAAATCAAAACCGAGATCGATCCGACGATGAAAGAGGAAATGGCCAAAGCGGTATTAACCAAAAAAGACGGGTCGCAACACGAGGTGATGATCGAGCACGCCACGGGAAGCATCGAAAACCCGATGAAGAACGAGGATTTGATCCGTAAATTCACCCGGCTTGCCGCGCCCATGATCGGAAACGCGCAAGTCGATACCTTGACGAAGTACATGTATGCGTTTGAGACGCGTTCGCTGGTCAACGACATCCTTCCGCTTTGCCGACCGAACTAGACGTCGATGAAGACATCTGGGTGGAATACCGCAACGGTGGCAGTGGCGGGCGTCATTCTCGTTTTCATCGGCACCCTCGTTTTGCCCTTGCCGGAAGTGCTGAGCGCTTCCGGTTGGCGTTCCCTGGGGCTTTTATTGTTGGCGATCGTCTTATGGTTGACCTCGATCGTTCCAACGCCGGTCACCAGCTTAATTGTGATGGCCTTGCTTGCGATCACGGGAATTTTACCGTTTGAGCAGGCGGCGGCGGCCCTGGGGAAAGAGGAGATATGGCTGATTCTCTCCATGTTGATTGTCGGCGCGGCGTTTGAAAAATACGGGTTGGACCGCAGGATCGCCTACCGTTTAATGATCGCATCCGGCGGGCGTTTGCGATGGATGCTGCTGCTGCTGACGGCCCTCGCTTTTATGCTGACGTTCTTCATATCCAACGCGATCGGCCGAATTACTTTGCTGCTGCCGATCGCGGTCGGCATTGTGGCCGCGGTCGGCGGGCGGGGTGGCCCCCATTTCCCCAAGCTGGTGTTCCTCATCATCACCTTCGTGCCTTATGCCGGCGCCGTCAGCTTAATGACCGGGGCCGGGGGCTCGATATACGCCGTCGGTCTGTTCCGGTCCATGCTCGGCTATCATTGGGATTACCTGTACTGGATGGTGCTGATGATGCCCATCGTCTTGCTGTCCATCGGGGTATTCTGGCTGATTTTGCTTTGGATGTATCCGGTCGCGAAGCAGCCTGTACTGGAAAGCTTGAGCTTTTTTCGCGCGGAATACGGCAAGCTGGGGCCGATCAGTTTATCGGAGAAAAAGCTGGTGTTTCTCTGCTTGCTCCTGGCTTTCCTATGGATCGGCGGGCAGTGGCACGGCCTTCCGATCGCGGTTCCGGCCTTGGCCGTGGTTTGTTTGATGTTTCTGCCCGGCTTTCGATTGCTGAAATGGAAGGAAACCGGCCGGAAAGTGGACTGGGGCATCACGCTGTTGTTCGCCGCCGGATTCGCCCTGGCCGACGGGTTGCAGAAAAACGGAGTGATTGACGTTATGTCCGACATGGCGGGAAATCATTTCAATCATTTTTCGGCATTCGCTTTAGCGCTTTCGATGATGATTATCTTCATTCTCATTCGCATCGGCTTTACCAATAATTCAGCCATGGTGGCTTCGCTCATGCCGATTGCGCTGACCTTTGCCACGGCCAGCTCGTTTAATCCGGTGTGGCTGGGCATGGTCTGCCTGGTCGCCTGCAGCAACGGCTACTTTGTGCCCAGCCAGTCGGCCGGGAGCATGTCGACGTTCGGCTTCGGCCACTACAACGGGAAAGACTATTTCCTGTCGGGCACCATCTTGACGGTACTCATGACCGCGATCACGCTTCTTGCCGCATTCCTATATTGGCCGCTTGTGGGGCTGACTATTCATCCTTGAGCGGTTAAACCGCGGGAGAGCAAGGGGCCGGGAGCAACTGGGCGAAAATGGGGATTCGTGCGCAAAGCCGCTCTGGAAGCCATCGGATTCATCCAAGTTGTTGATGCCCGGCTCCCAGCCGGCTCCTAGCTCGCCTCATAGCTCTTTACGAAGAGCGGTTTGGCCTTCTCGAACTGTTCGTCGCTTGCGATGGTGATTTCCAAATCGCCGGTTCCGAAGTGCCCGATTTTTCTGACATCCCTTGTAAAACCCGGCTCCATCTCTATGGTGTCGGGATTTATTTTTACAAACGCCGTGATTCGCCCCAATTGCGGATGTATCTCGATGCACGCGAAATTTTTAATTCTTCTAAAAGCGATGTATTGCTTCAAAGTCTTTTCCTGTACGTCGTCGCCCAAAGCCAACAAAAAAGCGCTTATGGACTCAAACCGATCCTTCAACCCGGCATCGGATTGTTGCAAATATTCCGTCACCGTTTTTTCAGCGGACCTGTTGTTTGAACCCGAAGGGCGTTTCACCTCATCCGCTTCCACGTTCCGGGCAACCGCGGCATTGACCAGATCGAGCAAAAGCAGCTCGTCCCCAAACCGTTTATAGCTGTACAGCTCAATGTTTCGATTGATTTGTTGCACCGCATGCTCATCGTACTTCGTGAATCCCCCCGCAATGCATAACAAACGCGGAGATGACCAATCGATCGTTTCGGCCACGTCATGGCCGTATTTTTTCATCGCAAGCAAGGTGAATTCCGCTTTGTGATCGAGCAGCCAATCGAGGTAATACAGTCCCTGGTTTATGACATTTTCATTGGTGGACCTTTTGTATTCAATAATGACCGGCGCATGGTTCTCATCGATGCCCAGCGTATCAATCCGCCCGCTGTGCGTTTTGCCGGTCGCGTATTCGGTCGCCAAAAAGCGGATGCCCAGCATCGCTTCCAAGTGCCGCTCCATCAATGTTTGAAGCGTTTTTTCGACCGCGACCGACCTGCCCTCCAGTTCGGTCACTCCGCCGTCGTTCCATTTAAAAAGCTTGATATCGCCCAAGACGCACACCTCTATATCATCGAAAGTTTATATTTATTGTTCCATAACGCAGGCGTGTTTCCCTGCATAACATCTTCATCATTTTCTCGAATTATTCGTGGGAGTCAGCGGGGCTTAGCTTTAGAACGAGCCGCCGATTGAAATGCGGGAAAATCGCAGCGAATCCGGTCATCGAAGATTCCTTTCCAAAGGCAGATGCGGTCCGCCCGCTGACTGCCGTGCCGGGGGTGGGGGCGCACTCGGCTCGACGGCTCAACTACGACTAGCACCCGCCACAAGGCAATAACTGCAAAAGTGCAGCTTTTTTGCAAGCAAACCAGGCCTTCAGAAGGAATACCTGCATTTGTGCAGGTATTCCAACCACATTTCGCCCTAATCAGGAAGTAAGCGCAAAATACATGTACTTTTGCAGGTATTTGGCCCGTTGAACACCAATCGGGGACAATAGATGTACTTTTGCAGTAATTCTACAACAGCGGGCCCTCCAACCCCAACCGGCAACATTTCCACGGAAGCGTTCCTATCTTTTCAAACAAAACTTCGGCCAAGCGCCCGGCTCCGCTCGATCCCCGCTCCCGTCCCGATCTCCACTCCTTACACCCGCTACTCACACCCGCTACTCACAACGTACGGCTACGCATAAATCGGCCGCACCAGGTTCGTTTGGTCGCGGTTGCGCCCAACGGAGAAAATCGAAATAGGGATGCCGGTCAATTGCGACACCCTTTCGAGATAGTGCCTGGCGCTATCCGGAAGATCGCTGAGCGAACGGGCCCCCGTGATGTCCTCATTCCAGCCCGGCAATTCCTCGTATACGGCCTCGCATTCGGCCAATACCCTCAAACTGGCCGGATAGGACTCCATCACTTCACCGCGGAAGCGATAGCCCGTGCAAATTTTTACCCGTTCCAACCCCGTCAACACATCGAGGGAATTCAAAGACAGGCCGGTGATGCCGCTGACCCTGCGGGCATGGCGCACCACCACGCTGTCGAACCACCCGACCCTGCGCGGTCTTCCCGTCGTCGTTCCGTATTCCTTGCCTCGTTCGCGGATCAAATCGCCAATCTCATTGTTCAGTTCGGTCGGAAACGGACCGTCGCCAACGCGAGTGGTGTACGCTTTGGCCACGCCGACGACATGATGAATCTTGGTCGGCCCTACGCCCGAGCCGATGCAGACCCCGCCCGCCGTCGGGTTGGAGGAAGTGACGAACGGATACGTCCCCTGATCGATATCCAGCATGACGCCCTGCGCGCCTTCAAACAACACCCTCTTGCCGGCGTCGATCGCATCGTTCAATATGACCGACGTATCCGTTACATATGGCCGAATCACCTCGGCGTAGCCCGAATATTGCTCCAGTATGGCGTCGACATCCAGCCCTTTGCCCCCATACACCTGTTCGATCATCCGGTTTTTGTCCGCAACCAACTGGCGAAGCTTTCCTTCAAACTCGTCGCGGTCAATCAAATCGGCGATGCGAATGCCGGACCTTGCCGCTTTATCCATGTAGCAAGGGCCGATTCCTTTGCGGGTCGTCCCGATCTTGTTCGCCCCTTTGGAGTCCTCCTCCAGCTCGTCGAGCAGCAGATGGTAGGGCATGATGACATGGGCGCGGTCGCTGATTTTCAAATTATCCGTGGTAAAACCGTGGCCCTTGATATATTCAATTTCCTCGATCAAGGCGGCAGGATTGATGACCATCCCATTGCCAATGACGCATACCTTGTTTTTATAAAAAATACCGGACGGAATCAGATGCAGCTTATATTTTTGATCGTTGATCAAAATCGTGTGCCCAGCGTTGTTTCCTCCCTGGTAACGCGCGACGACTTCCGCCGTCTCCGCCAGGAAGTCGGTGATTTTTCCCTTCCCCTCATCTCCCCATTGAGAGCCTACAACAACAACAGTTGACATTCATCTCATCCCCCTATCGGGTGTTTGTCACACCTGGATCATGCCGTATTATACGAACGGCGGCAGAATTAGTGTAGCAAGCAAACACAGTAAAGTCAATAAAAAACGAACAATTCCGTCAATTATAACAAGATTGTTCGGGATTTGATCGAATTTTCTTCCACTCAGCCCGTCGCGAACCAACTCTCCCACTCAACCCGCCGCAGCCCGCTTCCCTTTCTTCCGCCTGGCTGCTTGGTCGACCGCGGCCGAACCTCTCTCTTCCGCTTATTGGCTTGCGGCGGCGGGCTCCGAGTGAGTCCGATCCAGATTGACGAACTTGTTGTAATTTTTCAAAAACACCAGTTCTACGGTCCCCACCGGGCCGTTTCTTTGCTTGGCGATAATAATTTCGATAATGTTCTTCTTCTCCGAATCCTGATTATAATAGTCATCCCGATATAGAAAAGCAACGATATCCGCGTCCTGCTCAATCGATCCCGACTCCCTCAGGTCGGACATCAACGGCCGTTTGTCCTGCCGCTGCTCCACGCCGCGGCTCAACTGCGACAGCGCGATAACCGGCACCTCCAGCTCCCGGGCGATCGCCTTGAGCGTGCGGGAGATTTCCGACACTTCCTGCTGCCGGTTTTCCGAGTTCCGGGCGCGGGAATGAACCAACTGCAAATAATCGATCAGGATCATGCTCAAACCTTTTTCCTTCTTCAACCTGCGGCATTTGGTGCGAATGGAGGAAACGGTAATCGTCGGCGAATCATCGATGTAGATGTTGGCCTCCGACAGCGTGCTGATCGCCATCGTCAGCTTCTCCCAATCGTCGGGCTCCAGGAATCCGGTGCGCATGCGGCCCGCATCCACGTTCGCCTCCGCGCAGATGATCCGCTGAACGAGCTGGGACGCCGCCATTTCCAGGCTGAAGATCGCCACCGTTTCCTTGCCCCGCACCCCGACATTCTGCGCGATGTTCAGGGCAAACGCCGTCTTCCCGACGGAAGGGCGGGCGGCCACGATGATCAGGTCGGACTTCTGGAAGCCCGACGTCATTTTATCGAGGGCCGGGAAACCTGACGGGATACCGGTGGTTCCGCCTTTATGCTGATGCAGAAACTCCACCCGTTCGAACACTTCCATCAGCACGTCGCGGATCGAGATAAACCCGTTGCCCGAACGACGGTTGGAAATTTCCATAATCCGCTGTTCGGCCTGATCGATGATGTCGCCGACATCCTCCGCGCTGGCAAATCCGTTGCTGACGATCTCTGACGCGGCGCGGATCAAACGGCGCAGCATCGATTTTTCCTCCACGATCTGCGCGTAGTAATCGACATTGGCCGACGTCGGCACCGCCTTGGCCAATTCCGAAAGGTAACTGACCCCTCCGACCTCCTCCAACTGCTGCCGGGTCTGCAACGACGCCGTAAGCGTAATCAGATCGACGGGTTCGTTCTCTTCCGACAAATCGACCATCGCCTCAAAGATCCGCTGATGCGCGCTGCGATAAAAATCGTCGGAAGTAATCCGCTCCATCACGACGGTCAACGCTTCACCGTCCAGCAATATGGCTCCCAGCACCGCCTGCTCCGCTTCCACATTCTGCGGCGGAACGCGGTCCATCAATATATCGCCGTTCATGATTCGCCCGCTCCTTTACATGCAACAACCGTTTACTCCCCGATCACGTGCACCTTCAACATCGCCTTCACCTGCGGATGCAGCTTGATCGGAACCTCCGTGACGCCCAGGCTGCGAATCGGCTCATCCAAACCGATTTTCCTTTTGTCGATTTTGATTTTTCGGGATGCCAGCTCATCGGCAATCTGCTTGCCGGTGATCGATCCGAAGAGCTTTCCGCCTTCCCCGGCCTTCGTCTTGATCTCGATCGTCATGGCCGCAAGCTTTTGGGCCAACGCCTCGCATTGTTCCTTTTCCCTGTCCTTCTTATGCTGCTCGACGGATTTTTCATGCTCCAATTGCTTGACATTGGAATCCGACGCGGGTTTGGCCAGTCCTTGGGGAATCAAAAAATTGCGTCCGTATCCTTCGGAAACATTTTTGATTTCCCCTTTTTTCCCTTGCCCTTTCACATCTTTCAAAAAGATCACTTTCATAAAAACAACCCCTCTTCCGCGTGCATTTCCTCCAGCACTTTCTTCAACTTGTTTTCCGCTTTTTTCAACGTCGTCCCTTCCAACTGCACCGCCGCGTTAGTCAAATGCCCGCCGCCGCCCAGCCGTTCCATGACCACCTGGACATTGATCTGCCCGAGCGAACGGGCGCTGATCCCGATCAGCCCGTCCTGGCGCTCGCTGATCACGAACGAAGCCATCACATTGGTCATATTCAGCAACGTGTCCGCCACCTGCGCGATCAACAACTGCGAATACTTATGCCCCGATTCGGAAATCGCGATGGCGATATGATCGTAATACAGCTTCGCGTGCTTGATAATTTCCGCTTTTTCCATGTATTCGTCCAGATCTTCCTTCAACATGCGCTGAATCAGCGCCGCATCGGCGCCGCTCCGCCTTAAGAAAGACGCCGCTTCAAAGGTTCTTGCCCCCGTGCGCAGGGCGAAGCTTTTCGTATCCACCACAATGCCGGCCAACAACGCGGTCGCTTCCAGCACATCCATCGTCATGCGGTCGTTGAAATATTGCAGCAGCTCCGTCACCAGCTCGCAGGTCGAGGAAGCGTACGGCTCCATGTAGACCAGAACGGCCTCGTTGATGAACTCCTCGCTTCGCCGATGGTGATCGACCACCACAATCCGATGGCTTTGCTGCAGCAGCTTCGGCTCGGCGACCATCGAGGCTTTATGCGTGTCCACCACCACCACCAGCGTCCGCTCGGTCGTCAATTGCAGCGCCTGCTCCGGGCTGACGAACCACTTGTTGATGTTCTCGTTCTCCTTGATCTCCTTCATCAATTTATGAATCGAAGGATTAACGCCCTCCAGAACGATGTAGCCCACCTTGTTGCCGACCTGGGCCGCCTTCAGCACGCCGATGGCCGCTCCGATCGCATCCATATCCGGATTGCGGTGTCCGAAAATCACCACATTGTCGCTTTCCCCGATCAAATCCCTCAACGCATGGGAAATCACCCTGGCGCGCACGCGCGTCCTTTTCTCCACCGCGTTCGATTTGCCGCCGTAGAAGGAAAGCCGCTCCTTCACCTTCACCGCCGCCTGATCCCCGCCGCGGCCGAGCGCGATATCCAGGCTGGATTGCGCCAGGTTGCCGAGCTCAATCAAGCTGTCGATGCCGGAGGCGATCCCGATGCTTAACGTGATGGAAAGCTTGTACTCCGACGTCAGCTCCCTCGCGTCGTCCAGCACCTCGAAACGATCCTGCTCCAATTTTCGCAAGGCCAGTTGGTCCATAATAATCATGAATTTATCGGAAGCGATCCGGCGCAAAAAGATTTGATTGGCATGGGCCCATTCCGTGATCAAAGTGACCACCTTCGCCAGCATCATGCTGCGTTTCTGATCGTCCATGCCCTGCGTGGCCTCTTCCAGATTATCCAGCAATATAATGCCCACGGCCGGTTTTTCTTCCTGATACTTTCTAAGCAGTTCCGAGTACTCCGTTACATCCGTAAAATACAGCAACCGCTCATCCGGTTTGATCAACACCTCGTATTGCCGATGCCCCACCACGATTTTCGTTTCCGTGGCCTTCATGTTCTTCAACATCGGAAACACTTCCGACAGATTGACCCCCAGCAGCAATTCCCGATCCACCATTCGCGCCACAAAAGGGTTGTGCCATTCTATAGTCCTTTCCTCATTATACAACAGAATCCCGATCGGCAGTTCGTTGATCACCTCGCTCCCGGAGCGCTTCACCCGATGAGTCAGCGTGGCGACATAATTGTTGAAATCCCTGCGAAAAGCCCGTTCGGCCACCAAAGTGTAATAAATCACGATTCCGCACAGCAACAGCGCAACGACGCCGATTTGCCAAACAAAGGCGGACAATGCAATCACGAGGGCGAGCATGAGAATAAAGCCCCATATAATGTGCAATCCGTGCCATCGGTTCATAAGAAATTTCGGCATAACATCCGCTCCCAAAAGATAAACGATTTCAAGCCCGGCCCGCGCGCAGATCCCGCCGCGCTTCCGTCAAGATTTCCGAATCCGCTTGCGAACCTGAAAAGCGACATCAAATATCCCCAGCAAACTGATCACTTGGGCAAAAAACGGCAGCAGCACGATGCCCACGACAGGCAGCGCTTTGTTCCACTTTTTCAGATCGGCAATAAAAAAAAGAAACGAGATGCCCTGGATGGCGAAAACAAACATCAGCAGCGGAACCAGATTGATCAGGATCATTTCCAGCGTAGACTGGGCATCGCGGTTCATCACGAAGTCCAGAAACAGCGCTATTAAATAATACCACACCAGCGACTTGGGAACCATCCAATCCTTGATTGGCTCAAGTTTGGGAATTCTTCGCTCCGGCCGATCCAACAGCTTTCTGGATATCCAATGCGTGATCACCGCGTAGTATGCGGAAAAAAGAATCATAAACAGGGGAATCATCTGCCGCATGATCAACAAGTATTGTTCCTGCAATTCCAGGGGAACCAGTTGCTGCATCAGCGGGGTATTGTACACGCTGTCCTGGGCAAACTGCGACAACAGCAGCGGGATATTTACCCCGGCCAGCGAAAAACCGACCAGAATCAACAGCAGTTCCGCGAACAGCGCAGCCATGCCCGCGGTGATAACCACCTTGGCCTTGCTTTGCTTTCGGTACAAATGCCCCATCAACATGGCCGCAGGGAAATAAAACAGCGAAAGGCCGATCAAAAGCAGCCCAAGCTTGCCGCCGAAAACATACAGCAACACCCACAGAATCAAAAACAAAAATATAAACGTTTTCAGATTGCTGTTCACGTACGCAACAACGATAGGGACCATAATGAAACTGATCGTAATAAAACTTAGAGGCGTCAAAAACGAAAGCAGGATAAATAAAAAAACGATGCCCCATAGCCCTGCCTTCCCGATCCGGCTGAACAAGAAATCACCTCGTGTGGATAACATCCTTCGTTTCATGATCCGAAGCTTTATTCACGATTATAACACAAAGCGGCCGCCTCTGTAAGAAAACTCCACGGGGGGAACGGGAAATCCGAAAAGCCTTTCCGCTTTCCCTCGTGCGCATCCGACGCATTGAAAAAAGAAGCGAGCTCGCGGCGCACATCCCGCCGTCCAAACAAAAACCGCCTGAACACATGCTTACTATGCGCACTCAGGCGGTTCTTCCGCTTGATGAAATCTATTGTGTTGTCCCTTGATCGCTGCCCGGCTCCCTTACTCCGTCGTATACGGAAGCAAAGCGATGGTGCGGGCGCGCTTGATGGCGATCGTCAGCATCCGCTGATATTTCGCGCTGGTTCCCGTTACGCGGCGCGGGAGGATTTTTCCCCGTTCGCTGATAAACTTGCGGAGCAAATCGGTATCTTTATAATCAATATGCGTGATTTTATTGACGGTGAAATAACACACTTTACGGCGTTTGCCTCGTCCACGGCGGCCGCTGAATTTACGGTCGTCCCGGTCGTTGGTATTTTCTCTCCGGTTATTCATTCGATCTCATTCCTTTCCACTTAAAATGGCAAATCATCATCCGAAATGTCAACCGTGCCGTCATGAACGAAAGGGTCCTGATTGCTGCTCTGCGAGCTCGAGCTTCCCTGTCCCCGGCTGCCTCCGGTCCCCGCTCCCGATCCCTGCGGATCATTGCGGTTTCCACCCCCGGCCCCGGCCGATTCGAGAAAACGAACATTATCGGCAATCACTTCAGTGACGTAAACCCTTTTGCCCTCGTTATTGTCGTAATGACGAATTTGAAGCCTGCCCTCGGCCGCGGTCAAGCGTCCCTTGCGCAAATAATTCGCGCACGTTTCCGCCAGTTGCCTCCAGGCTACGATATTGATAAAATCGGCTTCCCTTTCGCCCTGCTGATTTGTAAACGGGCGATCAACGGCCAGCGTAAACTGGGCAACAGCCACCCCGGACGGGGTGTACCGCAGCTCGGGATCCCGGGTCAGTCTGCCAATAAGAATCACTCGGTTCAACAATCGAACTCCCTCCATGACTTCTGCCGGCTAAACGGCAGCAAAATCAAGCTATATCCTGAACGACTAAAGACCGGATAACCTCATCCGAAATCTTCATTATTCGATCAAGCTCCTTTACCACTTCCGAGGGCGCGGTAAAGTTGACGAGAACATAAATCCCGTCGCGAAACTTGTCGATTTCATACGCAAGACGGCGTTTGCCAAGCACTTCATGCTTTGTGATTTCTCCGCCATTGCTGATAATGCCCTTGAATTTCTCAATCGCCGCATCCGCTGCTTCTTGCTCGATATCGGTTCGAACAATATACATCACTTCATACTTGCGCATTTATTTCACCTCCTTTTGGACTAAACGGTCCCCATACGGGAACAAGGAGCAAGCTGTCAACTCGCACCTAATCACTATATCAAATCAGGCCTGAGAATACAAGAAAAAATTGCGGCTCTAACAAAGGAGAGACGTTCTCATTTCATTCGGAGGGCGTTTTCGTATCAAACGGACGATTCAAAAAACCTTCGGAGGGAAAGCTGCTTCATAAGCAAGAGGAACAGACCGAATCGGTCTGACGGAAAGCCGGGCTTGGCCCGACGCGCCGGTTCTTTTGGTGGCGGAAAGGGTGGGATTCGAACCCACGCACGGGAGTTACCCGTCTAACTGATTTCGAGTCAGTCCCCTTATAACCGCTTGGGTACCTTTCCACTTAACACAACCAGACACAAAAGCTATTTTACCACAGAATCGAAAGAAAACGCAATGAATTTCTTTTGGCCCCGCCGTTCAAATACGAGCATTCGTTCCCCATACAACCTGCGGATATCTTATGAGGGGGCGGTCACCGCTTTTCCTCCGTTTCATTTTCAACCAGAGCCGATCGAATCACTTTCTTCATTTTCTTTTCAAACTGCGCCCTGGGGATCAACACGCTGTGCTTGCAGCCCGTGCACTTAACCCGGATATCCATTCCCATGCGAATAATCTCCATTTCGTTGGAGCCGCAAGGGTGCTGCTTTTTCATCTGCACGACATCCCCAAGCTTGAATTGCTTCTGTTCCATTCCTTCCCATCCTCCCGCCATTTCTCGCATGAAACAAACCGTTCGTCAGAATCTAAAATTCAATTTGGACGTATCCCCCGTCCTCCTTCAGGTAAATCCCCTTAATTTCCACATGCTCCGATCGGATGATCCGTTCCACGGTCTGCAGCGCATCCCCCGGAAATTCCACAGACAAGGCGCACCCTGCGGTAATCTCTTTCGGGGTGGGGCATATATCGATTTCGATCTCCGCATATTCCAGCAGCATCTCCGCTCTCAACGCCTGCTGCGTGGAATCGAATGCAATCAACATCCACTGCTCCATCGCGAATTCACCTTCAATTTCTTGTTTTTACAGCCGGATCGGGAGAAACCCGCGGACAAAGGCGACCCGACCACTTCCGCTTCTCCAACCCATGCCCAACCCCCGCGCCGTTTTTTTCGCCGTACTTTTAGAAGTGCTTCGTATAAAAAGTACGGAATGTCCATATACTAATACGGAAAAATAAAATACGTGAAATGCGGGAGAAGCCTATGGCCTTATTTCCAGGATCCCAGAAAAAGCTGGAATCCTCCTTTAAAATATCTTATTTGGAGCCGGGAGTTCAGCAAAGGTTGAGCGCGCATCTAAGCCAAATCCTGTCAGGCATTCCCCGAAGCACGGAGATTGTCGTGGTTTGCGTGGGCACGGATCGTTCCACCGGCGACGCGCTCGGGCCGTTGGTCGGCAGATACCTTCAACAGCGCTGCCGATACCGTTTTCCCTTATACGGAACGATCGACCAGCCGGTTCATGCCGTCAATTTGAAAGAAACCCTCGAAGATATCGAAAAGCGCTATAACCACCCTTTCGTCATCGGCATAGACGCTTGCCTGGGACAGCATTCCAGCGTAGGCTTGATCCAGATCGGGCACGGGCCGGTTAAACCCGGAGCCGGAGTGAATAAGGATCTTCCGCCCGTCGGAGACATTCATATGACCGGCATCGTCAATGTCGGCGGCTTTATGGAGTACTTTGTGCTTCAAAACACACGGCTGAGCCTGGTCATCAACATGGCCGAAATCATGGCCGAAGCTTTGTTCGCCTCGCTGCTTCATTTGCGAAGCCCCAACGCTATGCCTTGGGCAGAGCTTGATTGATCGCTTCCCTCTCCTCCGGAGATAGGGTATGCTTCGATTGTCCGTGATCCAACGGCTTGGCGTAAATGTACGTATCTTCACGATTATGCAGCCCCGTGATCACGACCCCGCTTTGCTGTTCATCCACAATGGCGATAGAGAAGCTGAGATCGCTGCCGCCTTCGCTGAACGCATTATATCGATGAACGCCGACATGCGCCTTCAATCGCTCGATCCGTTTCCATATTTGATCGACCTGCGCTTCCTGGCGTTGAGATCCGGATTGGAGCATTTTCACATCGGCTTGCAGATTCGCAACCACTTCCTCCAAATTTTCCACCTCTGCGGCGCCCATCATTCGTTCAAAACGCCGGACGGTCTTCCTCAGCTTTACCGTTATTGCCGCCAGCCATACGCACAAAATCAAACACAGCGCCAAAATTGCTGCCGCCGCCATCACGATGACAAATCTGTCTGCCTCCATTTTCATTCCCCTTCATCCGATAAATGCGGTTCAACCTTCAAGTTCAGGTTTCAGCCTTCAACTCCAGTTTGTTCGCCAATCTGGCGGGCCGAATCAATGAAATAATCCACGTCTTCTTCCGTGGTATAAAATCCGACACTGGCTCTGACCGCTCCGATTTCGATCGTACCCGCGGATCGGTGCGCCAGCGGCGTGCAATGATAACCCGACCGAACGGCAATTTGAAAATGTTGATCGAAAATAAACGCAGCCTCGGAGGAATCGACATGCTCGTAATAAAACGATACGATTCCCGTCCGATCCTGACCGGCCGGCGGACCAAGAAGGCGAATTCCTTCGATTTTCGCTAGCCCTTCCATCAAACGCTGAGTCAGACTCCATTCTTTCCGGTGGATTTTTTGCGGCGCTTGCTCCAGAACAAACTTCACACCTTCGTTCAGGCCTGCGATCCCCACCGTGTTTTGCGTCCCCGCTTCGTAACGATCGGGTCTGACGCCCGGTTGGTAGATATCCTCCGACCGGCTTCCGGTCCCGCCCTGCATGAAAGGCTCCAACTCCATATCGGGATGCGCGTATAATCCGCCCGTACCTTGCGGCCCCAGCAATCCTTTATGCCCTGGGAAAGCCAGCATATCGATCCCCATGCGTTCCACGTCAATGTCCAAAACGCCGGCCGTTTGCGCCGCATCCACCAACAGTTTAACCCCGCGCCGCTTCGCCCATTCGCCGATTTGGGCAATCGGTAAAATATTGCCCAGCAAATTGGAGCTATGATTGCAGACAATCAGACGGGTATTGGCTTGAACCGAACGATCCAAATCGGCAAGATCGATATTTCCAAAAAGGTCGGCATGCAAATAGGTGATCTGAATGCCCCGTTTTGCCTTTAAATACTCCAGCGGTCTCCTTACCGAATTGTGCTCAATTTCAGTGCATATCACATGATCTCCCGCTCGCACAAAACCATGTATGGCCTGATTCAAAGCATGCGTCGTATTCAGCGCAAACGATATATGATTCGGATCTTTGACATGGAACAGGCTTGCCAGATTTCTTCGCGCATCAAACAAAGCGCGGCTTGCCCTTACCGCCATAGCGTGGCTTCCGCGCCCGGGATTGGCGGCATACTCCAGCATGCATTCGTCCATCGCCGCAATCACTTCCGGCGGCTTGGGCCATGAGGAAGCCGCGTGATCAAAGTATCGTATTCCCATTCGATTCGACCCTCTCGGACAGTCTCAGGAAGTTTTTCCTTGCAATAGCTCCAAAAGACGTTCCAAATCTTCTTTGGAGTAATAGGACAACTCAATTTTGCCTCTCGTTTTTTGATGATGAATCCTCACAGTGGTACGATACATGTGTCTTAATGCTTCCTCCATTTGATTGATGTAAGGGTCATTTCTTTTGGAGGGCTTTGCTTTGGACTTCGGCTTCTTTTTTTCTTCCGATTTTTGCAGTGCCTCCTCCAGTTCCCTTACACTCCAATTCTCTTTAATGACATGCTCCGCCATCTCCCGTTGCAGCTTGCTATTCTTCAAACCGGCAATGGCGCGGGCATGTCCCATCGAAATAGTTCCACGTGAAACATTATCTTTAATTTCCTCGGGAAGCTGCAACAATCTTAGAAAATTGGCAACATGCGACCGTGATTTTCCCACTTTCAAAGCAAGCTCTTCCTGCGTCAGTGCAAATTGATCCATCAGCGCTTGATAGGCGGAAGCAATTTCAATCGCATTCAGGTCTTCACGCTGCAAGTTTTCAATTAAAGCGATCTCCATCACCAGTTGATCGGAGTAGCTCCTTACAACCGCGGGGATCGTGACCAAACCGCACATTTGAGCTGCGCGCCATCTTCTTTCGCCGGCAATGATTTCAAATCCCTTCAGCACGGAACGCACAATGATCGGTTGAATAACGCCGTGCTCTTTAATCGACGCGGCCAGTTCCTTCATGCTGTCGTCCTCGAAATTTTTTCTCGGCTGATACGGATTCGCTCTTAATTGGCCGATTGCAATTTCGACCACTTTGTCGTCGTCATTGATATGCAGAGAAGGAATGAGCGCGTCCAGCCCTTTGCCCAATCGCCTATTCAACTTCAATCACTTCCTTCGCAAGTTCCATATAAACCTCAGCACCTTTCGATTTCGGATCATACGTGATGATCGATTGACCGTGACTCGGAGCTTCGCTAAGTCTGATATTGCGCGGGATGATCGTTTGATATACCTTTTGTTGAAAATACTTTTTAACTTCTTCTATGACTTGGATGCCCAAATTGGTCCTGGCATCGAACATGGTCAGCAAAACACCTTCAATCTGCAACGACGTGTTCAGATGCTTTTGCACCAGACGAACCGTGTTCAAAAGCTGACTCAAGCCTTCAAGCGCATAATATTCGCACTGGATCGGTATGATGACGGAATCCGATGCCGTAAGAGAGTTCACTGTAAGAATGCCCAGGGAAGGCGGACAGTCAATCAATATATAATCAAACATATGCTTAATTAAATGAAGCGATTTTTTCAAGCGAATTTCCCGCGAAATGGTGGGAACAAGCTCGATTTCGGCGCCGGCCAATTGAATCGTGGCCGGAATGATTTGCAAATTTTCAATTTTGGTATCTACTATCGTGTCTTTCGGATGAATATCGTTAATAATAACATCGTAGATGCAATATATCACATCCGCCTTGTTAATCCCGATTCCGCTTGTCGTGTTGCCTTGCGGATCTATATCTACCAAAAGTACTTTCTTGCCCAAAGAAGCCAATGATGCTCCCAAATTAACGGAAGTGGTCGTTTTGCCAACTCCGCCTTTTTGGTTCGTAATGGCTATGATCTTTGACAACCTATTCACCTCTCTGCTATTTCTTCGGAATCCGGATTACAAATTCGTAATGATCATCCAAATCCCGTTCGTCCGTGACGATTTTCAAACCCGATTCGGAAACCATCTCCACGGACTGGCGTATGGTATTGAGAGCCAACCGTATATCTTTTGAAAAAGAAAAACGTTTGGTTTTTTTAATCTTTGCGCTTTCGTTGTAATACTTCACTCTGGCTTCCGTTTGCTTGACATTCAGTTCCTTGCTGACAATGTCCTCCAACACCTTTTCCTGGAGCTCCTCCGAGTCAAGCGACAAAAGGGCTCGCGCATGGCGTTCCGTAATCAGGCGATCCAGCATCGCCTGTTTGACCTTGCTCCCTAAATGCAAAAGGCGAATTTTATTGGCAATGGTAGATTGGCTTTTCCCGAGCCGTTGCGCCAGACTTTCCTGCGTCAACCCGTGCAATTCGATCAACTGTTGGTACGCGGCGGCTTCTTCGATCGCGGACAAGTTTTCCCGATGAAGGTTTTCAATGAGTGCGATCGAAGCGGATTGCGAATCGTTAAATTCCTTGACAATGGCGGGAATGTAATCCATACCAAGCTTTTTCGCCGCTCTCCATCTGCGTTCACCGGCAATAATCTCGAATTTCTCGTTTCGCACCCGAACCACGATCGGCTGAATGATGCCATGTGTTTTAATCGTCTGACACAATTCATCGATGCGGTCATCGTCGAAAATCGTCCTCGGTTGATGCGGGTTAGGAACAACTTCCCCTACAGGGATACGCCGAACCTCTTCCTTTGCATTTCGATCGGAAAAACCAAAAATTCTCGAAATTTGTTCCATCATTTTCTACCTTCCCACCACTTTATCGGAATGGATGTGGATTCGCGCGATCGTTCATACTCCGTAAGGGAACTATTCTCCATCGCTTATCCAATATCCTGCCTTGGAAATATAAAGATTTTCGTTGCAAATGTTCCACGTGAAACAATGCTATTGGAGCGGCTGTTTTACAGGCAGACCCGGCTTTCTGGGGTACTTTTTCGGGGTTAAACCCTCCTTGCGAATCAAAATAATATGCCTTGCGGCGTTTTCAAGGGGAAGTTCAAAGTGAAACACCCGATCCACCTTTGCCCGCAGCGCATGCAAACTGAACAATGAAGCGTCTATTTCTTCCCGGGGGTCCGATCCTTTCATCGCCGCGAACAAACCTCCATCGGACACGAACGGCAAGCAAAGCTCGCATAAAACATTCAGCTTTGCCACCGCCCGGGCCGTAACCAGATCAAAGCGATCTCGATACTTCGGATTTCTTCCCGCCTCCTCCGCTCTGGCATGAACGCATTCAACATCCCGACATCCCAACCGTTCCGTAAGATGATGAAGAAAACGAACCCGCTTTTGAAGCGAATCGATAATCAAAACCTTCAAACCGGGAAATAAAATCTTCAACGGCAAACCGGGAAATCCGGCCCCCGAACCGATATCAGCCAGCGAGTGGACGCCGTTCATTTTCACGAAGAAAGAGAGGGAAACGGAATCATAAAAGTGTTTAAAATAAACCGGTTCCCTCTCTGTAATGGAGGTTAAGTTGATTTTTTCATTCCATGAAACCAACTCTTTGAAATAAATGTCAAACTGATCCCTTTGCCTTCCCGTCAACAGAAAACCTTTCTCGGCAAGCAATCCGCAGAAGCGTTCCGTTACATGCTCCTCCATATCAACCTCGCGCCGCCACTACCTTGTTGAAATGCTCCAGATACACCAACAGTATCGAAATGTCGGCGGGAGAAACTCCGGAAATACGCGAAGCTTGACCGATCGACAACGGCCGAACTTTCGATAACTTCTGCTTCGCCTCCGTCGCAATGCCATGAATTTGCGCATAATCAATCTGATCCGGAATCTTCTTTTTCTCCATTTTGCGCAAACGCTCCACCTGAATCATCTGCTTCTCGATATACCCTTCGTACTTGATTTGAATTTCAACTTGCTCTTTCATCTCATGACTCAGATCAAGCGGGGACGCCGAGATTTCTTCGATGTGGCTGTAGGAAATCTCCGGACGGCGCAGCAGCGAAATAAGCTGCACCCCGTTGTCCAGCGGCGCCGAGCCCGCCTTCTCCAACACGGACTGCACAAGCAAGTCCGGCTTGACCTTCGTCATTTTCAAACGTTCGATCTCCTGTTCGATCATCTGCTTCTTATGCAAAAACTTGCCATACCTTTCTTCCGAAATCAGCCCGATGCCGTATCCCGCGGGCGTCAATCGCAAATCGGCGTTGTCATGACGCAGCAACAATCTGTACTCGGCCCTGGATGTCAGCAATCGATACGGTTCGTTGGTTCCCTTCGTGACCAGATCGTCGATCAACACCCCAATATATCCCTGCGCCCGATCCAAAATCAACGGCTCGCGGCCTTGCACTTTCCTGGCCGCATTAATTCCGGCCATAATGCCTTGCCCCGCCGCTTCCTCATAACCGGACGTACCGTTGATTTGGCCCGCGGTAAACAGATTGGAAACCCGCTTCGTTTCCAAAGAAGGCCACAACTGGGTCGGAACAATCGCGTCATATTCGATTGCGTAACCGGAGCGCATCATGGTCGCCCTTTCCAATCCGACAACCGAATGCAGGATGCGCAATTGCACATCTTCCGGCATGCTGGTCGACAACCCTTGCACATAGTATTCGGAAGTGTATCGGCCCTCCGGTTCGAGAAAAATTTGATGCTTCGGCTTATCGCTGAAACGGACGATCTTATCTTCGATCGAAGGGCAATATCGCGGACCTGTACCCTCAATCGCGCCGGAAAACATCGGGGCGCGATGCAAATTGTCGCTGATAATGCGATGGGTGTCGGCCGAAGTGTACGTTAACCAACAAGGCAATTGCTCTTTCGGCTCATCCTCCGTTTCATACGAAAAAAATTGAGGATGCTCATCCCCCGGCTGGATTTCGGTTTTGTCGAAATCAATCGAATCCTTGTGCACCCGCGGCGGCGTCCCCGTCTTGAACCGCACCAGTTCAAAGCCGAGATCGCGCAAGCATTCCGACAATTTGATCGACGGCTGCTGATTGTTCGGTCCGCTCTCGTACATCAGTTCGCCCAAGATCACTTTCCCTCTCAAATAAGTTCCCGTCGTTAATACCGTCACCTTGCTGCGGTATTCCGCGCCGGTTTTGGTTACCACTCCGACGCAGGCGCCTTCTACAACGATGAGCTCCTCGACCATCCCCTGCCGCAAAACCAAATTTTTCGTTTTTTCCAGCGTTTCCTTCATCGTTTTCTGATAAAGGACTTTATCGGCCTGAGCGCGAAGCGCATGGACGGCAGGGCCTTTCCCCGTATTCAACATTCTCATTTGAATATAGGTCTGGTCAATATTCCGCCCCATCTCTCCGCCGAGCGCATCAATCTCTCGAACGACATGGCCTTTCGCCGGACCGCCAATGGACGGATTGCAAGGCATGAACGCAATCATATCGAGATTTATCGTAATAAGCAGCGTCCGGCAACCCATCCTGGCGGCGGCCAAAGCCGATTCGCAACCGGCATGGCCGGCGCCAATCACGATGACATCATATTCCCCTGCCGTGTATCCCATAACAAACCCTCCATTTCCATGGCCATTTTATTATTTGCCCAAACAGAATTGGGAAAAAATCTGATCCAGCAACGAATCCTCGACCGCATCGCCGATAATTTCCCCCAAACGCTCCCACGCGCTTCGGATATCGATCTGAATCATATCGATCGGAATCCGTTGTTCGGCAGCCTCTATCGCTTCGCGCAAATGCTCCCGCGCCTGTTTCAACAAATGAATATGTCTGGCGTTGCTGACATAAGTCAAGTCATCGGCCTCCAGCCCGCCGCTGAGGAACATCCCGGACAACACGTTCTCCAACTCCGGCACTCCCTGGTGATTTGCCAACGACATGCGCACGATCCGATCCTTGGGAAAACGAGCTTCCAAATCATCCAGGTCGATTCGGCCCGGCAAATCGGTCTTATTGATAATGACGATCAAAGGCCTGTTTTTCAATTGGGCCATCCACTGGATTTCATCCTCATGCAAAGAATCGTTGTAATTCAATACTAACAAAATTAGATCGGCCTGGGAAAGGGCATTTCTGGATTTCTCCACGCCGAGCCGTTCCACGATATCGGCCGTCTCGCGAATTCCCGCGGTATCCAACAACCGCAACGGTATTCCTCCGACCGACACAAATTCCTCGATCACATCTCTTGTCGTTCCGGGAACATCCGTCACAATAGCGCGATTTTCCTGAGCCAGCTCATTCAACAGCGAAGACTTCCCGACATTCGGCCGGCCAACGATAGCGGTAACGATGCCCTCCCTTAAAATCTTTCCCTGTTTGGCGTGATCCAAAAGCAGTATGATTTCATCCGTTGCCATACGGCATTGATTTAAAATAAAAGCTTGCGTTAATTCTTCCACATCATGCTCGGGATAATCGATGTTCACCTCGATATGGGCCATTGTTTCAACCAGCTTTTGCCGAAGCTGCTTGATTTTTTGGGATAAGCGACCCTCTACCTGCCGCAAGGCGACAGAAAACGCCCGATCCGATTTGGAGCGAATCAAGTCGATGACAGCTTCGGCCTGCGATAAATCAATGCGTCCGTTTAAAAAAGCCCTTCGGGTAAACTCCCCCGGCTCCGCCAAGCGAATCCCCTGATCGAGCAGCACATGAAGAACCTTCTTGACGGAAATGATTCCGCCATGGCAGTTGACTTCAACCACATCCTCCATCGTAAACGAACGCGGAGCGCGCATCAGGGTGACCAGCACTTCTTCTATCGCCTGCCCGTGCTCGGAATCCTTTATTCGGCCATAATGCACCGTGTGGGATTCCGCTTCGGACAACCTGCCTTTGGAAGAAAAAACCCGTTCCACCCGATCGATGGATTCCGGGCCGCTAACGCGAATGACGGCAATGCCGCCCTCCCCCAAAGGCGTCGATATCGCCGCAATCGTGTCTGTTATCATAAAAACCACTACCTTTGAGGTCGTTTACAAAGTAAAGTCAAAAAAACAATGACCCCTTGAGCGCAAGCGAAGTCATTGCCATGTTCTTTATTTTAAAGCAATCACAACTCTTCGATTCGGGTCTTCTCCTTTGCTGAAGGTTTTCACCCATTGATGATTTTGAAGGCAGGAATGGATGACCTTCCGTTCCTGGGGAGACATCGGCTCCAGCACAATTTCGCTTTTCGTTCGCACAACGCGATCGGCCAAGCGGCGCGACAAATTTTGCAGCGTTTCTTTTCGTCGCTCGCGAAAATTTTCGGCGTCGAGAATGATCCGAAGATGCTGTGTGGAGTACCGGTTAGCCACAATATTCGTGAGAAATTGAAGCGCATCCAATGTTTGACCTCTACGGCCAATCAGGATGCCCAATTCATCGCCTGTCATATTTAAAACGACGCCGTCGGGGCTATCCTGCCGCTCCAGCTTGAGATCGAGCCGCATCGCGTCAAAAACCGATTCGAGGAAGCGAGCGGCTTCCTCCAACGGATCGGGAATCAATTCCATTTCAATTTTGGCTTCCTTGGAGCCAATCAGCCCGAACAAACCTTTGTTCGGCTGCTCGATAATTTGGATCTTAACCTGATCTTCGGTAGCATTCAGTTCTTTTAATCCGGCTTGAATAGCATCATCCACCGTTTTTCCAGTCACTGAAATTTTCTTCACTTGTGCTGACCTCCCTTATTAGGTCGTCCGTATATAAAATAAGTTTGCACAATCATGAATAAGTTACCGCAAACCCAGTAAAGCGGCAAAGCCGAAGGAAAGCTCCTTGCCATGATAAATATAAGAACCGGAAAAACGTACATCAAACCTTTCATCTGTGAATTCATCGGATTTTGAGACGACATGATTTTCTGCTGAACAAAGGTGGTGATCGCAGCAAGAATCGGGAGGACAAAGGGATCGTGCGCGCCCAACTCCAACCAGAGAAAATGGCTGCTCTTGATTTCCGGATCGCGGATAATCGCATGGTACAACGCGATCAAAATCGGCATTTGAATAATCAGCGGAAAGCATCCGGCCAGCGGATTGACTCCATGCTGCTGAAACAGCTTCATCGTTTCTTCCTGCTGCTTCTTCGTATCGTTTTTGTACTTTTCTTTCAATTTCTTCAATTCCGGCTGAATCGCCTGCATCTGCTTCGAACTGCGGTATTGCTTCAAAGACAAAGGCAGTATGATCAGCCTGACAATAATGGTCACAATCATGATCGACAACCCGTATTGTCCCCACAACAAATCGGCAAACCAGTCCAACGTAACCGAAACCGGATATACAACCTTGTCCCACCATCCGCCATTGACCGGATCGATCGGTTTACTGTAGCTGCTTGGAGTACAGCCTGAAAGAAAAACAAGAATAAAAAAAAGCGGCGCCCATCTATAAATTTTACGAAACAAAATCTTATTCCTCCTATAGCTTCTGCGTCCTTTTCCAAAATAAACTATAACATATATCCCGCGACAATGAAACTGTTACTGTTTCGGCCCATTATTTTTGTGCCGGACAAGCGCCGCTTTTTTCAGTACGTGCAAAACGCTTTTTTCCAAATCGCCGTAATCCATCGGAAGCGCCGGCTTCCGGACGATAAAAACAAAATCGTGATGCGGGCTCAGTTCGCGTTCGTGATGCCTTACGATTTCTTTCACCAATCGGCGCATCCGGTTTCGGACAACCGCGGTTCCAACCTTCTTGCTCACGGATATGCCCAGGCGAAATTGTTCCACGGTGCGATTTTCAAGATAGTAAACCACAAATTGGCGATTGGCGGCCGATTTTCCGAAGCGATACACTTTATTGAAATCCTGGCCGTTTGTCAACCGAAATTTTTTTTGCATGGAAACGCCCCATTCAATCAGTTGCTTTTAAAAAAGCAGGCCACCTGAGTGACCTGCTTCAGTGAACGCCGGTTAAGCGGATAAAACTTTTCTGCCTTTTTTGCGGCGAGCGGCGAGTACTTTACGACCATTTTTCGTACTCATCCTTTTTCGGAAACCGTGAACTTTCTTGCGCTTGCTTACATTCGGCCTAAATGTAGGTTTCATCTATATCGCACCCCCTTAAGGAAAACATTCAAAATAAACGGCCTGTCGCTTCGCACATACATCCTTATAAATTAAATCACTTTGAAAAGTAAAAGTCAATTGTCATGCCGGAAAAAGGCAAAAAAAAATTTTTTTAAACATATCCACTGTGAATAAAAAAAATAAAAAAACGAAAATTGTCGTAAATATAAACAATATATCAACAATATCTAGTGATGTAGACAAGCTTATACACAACATCGTGTGATTGTGGACAGAAAAATTAAATTGATTGAAATACACCCCCCATTTTGATATCATAAAATTGTTTCTTTGTGAATAAGTTTGTCGTTTCCTCAGAAATATCAACAAATTGTGGATAACTTTGTTAACAATTTTTTTCCCTATGGACAAACCACCCCTCTGTTTCTCTTTGCATTCTTCCACTATATCCATGGCTTAAGCCACAGCGCTATAATTTTAAAGGAGTGAAACCACAGTGGAGAGCCATATTGATGAGCTTTGGCAAGAAACGCTGTCTTCTATTCAACAAAAATTAAGCAAACCAAGCTTTGATACTTGGCTTAAATCGACAAAAGCACTAAATTTTGACGAATCGATGCTCGTCATTTGCGCACCCAATAAATTTTGTCAGGAATGGCTTGAAACAAGATACATCAAATTGATTTCGAACACCGTGCTGGACGTGATCGGCTGGGAAGTCGACATCAAAATCGTCATCGAGGACGAAAGCCAGAAGAACGACGCTTCCGACCCTTCCGCTTCCTCCGTGCCCGTTAGGCAAAAACGTCAAAACGATGAACCTTTTTCGCATATGCTGAACCCCAAATATACGTTTGACACTTTCGTCATCGGGGCGGGCAACCGCTTCGCGCACGCCGCGTCGCTCGCCGTTGCCGAAGCTCCGGCCAAAGCGTACAATCCGCTGTTTTTGTACGGCGGCGTCGGATTGGGGAAAACCCACCTGATGCATGCGATCGGCCACTACATTTTGGAGCACAATCCGGACACCCGCGTTCTCTATATATCCTCCGAGAAATTCACCAATGAATTTATCAACGCCATTCGCGACAATCGCGGCGAAAGCTTTCGCAACAAATACAGGAACATCGATATTTTGCTGATTGACGATATCCAGTTTTTGGCCGGAAAGGACGGGACGCAGGAAGAATTTTTCCACACCTTCAACGCGCTGCACGAAGAAAGGAAACAAATCGTAATTTCCAGCGACCGGCCGCCGAAGGAAATTCCGACTCTTGAAGAGCGGCTCAGGTCCCGATTCGAGTGGGGACTGATCACCGACATCCAGCCTCCCGATCTGGAAACGAGAATCGCTATATTGAGAAAAAAAGCAAAAGCGGAAAACCTCGATATTCCGAATGAAGCCATGATGTACATAGCCAATCAAATCGATACGAACATCCGGGAATTGGAAGGGGCATTGATTCGCGTCGTCGCCTATTCTTCATTGATCAACGCCGACATCACCGCCCATCTGGCCGCGGAAGCGCTGAAGGACATCATTCCTTCCAACCGTCCGAAAGTGATAACCATTCAGGACATTCAGCAAAAAGTCGGCGATTACTTCGGCTTGCGGCTTGAGGATTTCTCGGCCAGAAAAAGAACGAAAGCGATCGCTTTCCCGCGCCAGGTGGCCATGTACCTGTCGCGTGAATTGACCGACTTCTCCCTGCCCAAAATCGGAGAAGCTTTCGGCGGAAGGGATCACACAACGGTCATTCACGCCCACGACAAAATCTCGAAGACGATGCAAGTGGACCAAGAGCTTTATAAAGTCATTCATAACATCAAAGACCGAATTAAAAATTTAACCTGAATGCGTGCAGAATTTATTCACAAACTGTAAACAGGCAAAAAAGCTTTAAATCCCGCCGCACAGTGACATATCCACATATTCTGCGTCCCTACTATTACTATAAAAAGATTTAACATAATTATATGGTAAAATAACATTACCGAAACTGAATATACAGGAGTTGACCGCCTTGAAATTGACCATACTGAAAGACGATTTGAACGAATCCATCAATCACGTTGCCAAAGCGACCTCCAGCAAAAGCCCGATTCCTATTTTGAGCGGCATCAAAATGGAATTGAACGCCAGCGGCCTTACGCTTACGGCAAGCGATACCGACATCACGATTCAAAGCTTCATTCCCATATTGAAGGAAGGGAAGGAAGTGATTCGCCTGGTTAATCCGGGGGGCGTAGTGATCCCCGCGAAGTTTTTTATCGAAATCGTAAGAAAACTGCCTGACGACAACGTGGAAATCGAAGTAAACGAGCATTTCACCACATTGATTCGCTCCGGATCTTCCGAAATTCAACTCGTCGGTATGGACCCCGAGGAATTTCCGGTGCTTCCCCGGATCGATGAGAAAAAATGCGTCGTGATGGACGGATTACTGTTGAAAACCATGGTCCGGCAAACCGGATTTGCCGTGTCCATCAATGAAGCTACTCCGATATTGACGGGCGTGCTGCTGACGGTGAAGGACAAGTCGTTCAAATTAACGGCAACCGACCGCCACAGGCTGGCTTTTCGGGACGTAGACATCGATTGCGACGACGAATTGCAAATTTATAATACGGTGATTCCGGGAAAAACGTTGAACGAACTGAATAAAATCATACCGGATCAAAGCCAGATGATCGATATTGTTTCCTCGGATAATCAAATTTTGTTCAGAATGAATTCGGTTTTGTTTTATTCCAGAATACTGGACGGAAATTATCCGGAAACCTCGAAGATCATTCCCCAAAGCTTCAAAACGGAACTGGTGATCAACACGAGGAAACTGATGGATGCGATCGACCGCGCTTACTTGCTGTCGCGGGAAGATAAATCCAATATCGTCAAGCTGACGACGAGTGAAGATCGATCGATTGAGATTTCCTCCAGCTCTTCGGAATTGGGGAAGGTAACGGAGCAAATTGAATTGGCCGAGTTTGCCGGAGAAAGAGAACTTAAAATTTCCTTTAATTCAAAATATATGCTCGATGTGTTGAAAACGATCGACAGCGAATTGGTTTATATCGGTTTCACCGGAGCGATGAGTCCGATTATCGTCAAGCCGAAGTCCGACATTCGCATGCTCCATTTGATTTTGCCGTATCGAACGACCAATTGAGAGGAATAAAGGCGCATGAATGAGGTATCGATCCGGACGGAGTATATCGCTCTCGGACAGTTTTTAAAATGGTCGGGCTGCATTGATACGGGAGGGCAGGCCAAAGCGTTTCTTCTTGCGAACCGGATACGGGTGAATGGCGAAGAGGAACGGCGGCGGGGAAAAAAGCTTTATCCCGGAGATGTTGTGGAAATCGAAGGATTTGGAAAGTTTCAGGTCGTTCGGACGTAGGTTGGAGAAACGACAGCGGTTGGGGGAAGCGGTTTGTTCCTGAAAAAAATAACGTTGAAAAATTACCGTAATTACGAATATGTCGATCTGGATATCGAAGGGGACATTCATCTGTTTATCGGCCCGAATGCCCAGGGCAAAACCAATTTGCTGGAGGCCATTTTTGCCATGGCGTTGAGCAAATCCCACCGCACGCATAAAGACAAAGAATTGATCAGGTGGAACGAAGATTCCGCCTTTCTTCATTGTGAAGTGGAGAAAAAATACGGTGGCTGCAAACTGGATTTAAGCATATCTTCATTGGGAAAAAAAGCGCTGGTCAACGGTTTGGAGCAAAGAAAATTAAGCGAGTTCATCGGCATTCTCAACGTGGTGATGTTCGCGCCGGAAGATCTGGAGATTGTGAAGGGAGCGCCGGGAACGCGGCGGCGTTTTTTGGACATGGAGATCGGGCAAGTGCAGCCGGCTTATCTTCATCATTTGGTGCAATATCAAAAAATTTTGGCGCAGCGCAACAATCTGTTGAAAAATCAAAATTTCAAAGCGGCCGATCCCGATTTAATGGACGTTTGGAATGTCCAGCTTGTCGAGAACGGTGTTAAAATTATGCGGAAACGTCAACACTTTATAAAAAAGCTGCAAAAGTGGGCCGAGCAAATTCATACCGAGATCACGAATCATGGCGAGCGATTAACGATTGAATACCAGCCTTCTTTGGAATTGGACGAAAAGGATGATGAAGCTGTTCTATTTGAGCAATTTATGATAAGGTTATCACAGGTGAAGGAACAGGAATTGAAAAGAGGCATGACCTTAATCGGGCCTCATCGCGACGATATGGCCTTTTTTATTAATGGAAAAGAGGTTCAATCCTACGCTTCGCAGGGGCAGCAGCGAACGACCGCGCTATCGTTGAAATTGGCTGAAATCGAGCTGATTTGCGAGGAGGCGGGCGAATATCCGATTCTTTTGTTGGACGATGTTCTCTCCGAATTGGATCGCGGCAGGCAAACGCAGTTGATCGGGATGTTTCAAAATAAAGTTCAAACTTTCATCACCTCCACCGGCGTGGAAAGCGTGGATTTGAACAGACTCGGGCATGCCCGGATCTACCGGGTTTCGCAAGGAAATGTAAATCGGGGGAGTTGAATGCCGATGTTTATTCACTTGGGCGGTGAAAGGATCATCCGCGCTTCGGAAGTGATTGCTATATTCGATATTACCTTGCAAAATGAATCGAATTTGTCCAACATGCTCGCGTCCTCTATGCAGGATTATCCGAACGTGGAAGTTATAGGGGATGAGGAACCGAAGTCGATGGTTTTGACGGAGAGCAGGATGTATTATTCGCCGATTTCCTCCGGGACGCTGAAGAAAAGGGCGCAGCAGATCGCGGCCTATTAAGAAGTGAAAGCAGTTGGTCTCCCTATTTCAACGAAGCAGGTGAAAAGAAGATGTCTTTGAATAATCAGACGTACGATGAAAACCAAATTCAAGTGTTGGAAGGTTTGGAAGCGGTCCGAAAACGACCCGGAATGTATATCGGTTCAACCAGCAGCAGAGGACTGCACCATTTGGTTTGGGAAGTGGTCGATAACAGCATTGACGAAGCGTTGGCCGGTTACTGCACCCGAATCGATGTCACCGTGCACAAGGACAACAGCGTCACCGTTACGGACAATGGCCGCGGCATTCCTGTCGGGGAGCAGGCGAAGCTGAAACGGCCCGCGCTGGAAGTCGTTATGACGGTGCTGCACGCCGGCGGCAAATTTGGCGGGGAAGGCTATAAAGTATCGGGCGGATTGCATGGCGTAGGGGTTTCCGTAGTCAATGCGCTGTCCGAACGGATGATTGTTCAGGTTAAGCGGGAGGGCCATATTTATCAGCAAGAATACCGGAGAGGGGTTCCCCAATACGATCTCAGAGTGCTTGGCGAAACGGATGAAACGGGCACGCAGACGACATTTACGCCGGACCCGGAAATTTTTACCGAAACGGTGGAATACGAGTACGAGATTTTGCAGTCCCGCATCCGGGAATTGGCTTTTTTAAACAAGGGAATCGAAATCAATCTGAGCGACGAGCGGACGGGTACGCTTAAAACGCACAAATATGACGGGGGCATCGTTTCCTTCGTCCAGTATTTAAACCGCAACCGCGAGACAATCCATGAGGAACCGATTTACATTGAGGGGACGAGGGAGAACGTCCAGGTTGAAATTTCGCTTCAGTACAACGACAGCTACAGCGAAAATATTTATTCGTTTGCCAATAATATTCATACGCACGAAGGCGGAACGCATGAATCGGGATTCAAAAGCGCGCTGACGCGCATTATGAACGATTACGCCCGCCGGATGAATCTGATCAAGGACAACGATGCGAATTTGTCGGGCGATGACGTGCGCGAAGGGATGACCGCGATCATTTCGGTTAAAATCCCGGAGCCTCAATTTGAGGGACAGACCAAGACCAAACTGGGCAACAGCGAAGTGCGCGGCATTGTGGAGTCTTTGTTCTCCGATAAATTTCAGCAGTATCTCGATGAAAACCCTTCGATTTCCCGGCGCATTGTGGAGAAATCGCTGCAGGCGGCCAGAGCGCGCGAGGCGGCGAGAAAAGCCAGGGAATTGACCCGCCGCAAGAGCGCTTTGGAAGTCAGCGCACTGCCCGGAAAATTGGCCGATTGCTCCACCAAGGATGCTTCAATCAGCGAAATTTATATCGTGGAAGGAGATTCCGCGGGAGGTTCGGCCAAGCAAGGACGCGACCGCCATTTTCAGGCGATCTTGCCGCTGCGCGGCAAAATTCTCAATGTGGAGAAAGCCAGACTGGACCGCATTCTCTCCAATACGGAAATTCGTGCGATCATCACCGCGCTGGGAACGGGGATCGGCGACGATTTCGACATTGCCAAAGCCCGCTATCACAAGGTGATCATCATGACGGATGCCGATGTCGACGGCGCCCACATTCGCACGCTGCTGTTGACTTTCTTTTACCGCTACATGCGAAAAATTATCGAATCGGGATTCATTTATATTGCGCAGCCGCCGCTGTTTAAAATCGAAAGGAACAAAGTGGTGCGTTACGCTTATAACGACAAGGAAAAGGAACAGATCATGGCGGAGTTCGGAGACGGCGCAAAGCCCAACGTGCAGCGCTACAAAGGGCTTGGGGAAATGAATCCCGGTCAGTTGTGGGAGACGACGATGGACCCGGAAAGCCGCACGTTGCTCCAGGTGAACATTCATGACGCGATGGAAGCGGACGAGGTGTTCGACACGTTGATGGGAGACAATGTGGAGCCGCGCCGCGACTTTATCCAGCAACACGCCAGGTATGTGCAAAATCTGGACGTTTAAAGGCGTTTTTTTCGCCTGCGGTGGTATCGATGGTATCGGATGACCCTTTTATAGACGAACGGATTATCCAGCGCCTTGAAAATATATGGATCGGGCCGGGTGTTGATTTCCAGAATCCACGGTTTCAATTCCATGTCAATTCCCAGATCGACACCGATTTCTTTCAAACCGGGATACAGGCTGTGGCATTGTTCGGAAATTCGCCGCCCGAGATGCTTTAACTGTGCAATGTAATGTTTTCGGTCATGGTCGGATAAATACGTTCCAAGCAAAATATTCACGTCCATCGGCCTGCCGCCGTTGTGATAATTCGTCACGATTTTCTGCGGATGCCCCAGGCGTCCGATAATTCCTGTGGCTTCCCAGCGGCGGGAAGGCGTTCTTTGGATCATGACCCGGATGTCAAATTTTCGGCCGCGCAGAGAAAGCAGGTCGATTCCTTTTTGCACCAAATACGGCTTTTCCCCGATTTCCTCCGCCATCGAAAGGTACATTTCAACGAAGGATTCAAAGGATCGGACGACGGTTCCCGATTGGCAACGGTATGGAGGCCCCGCCGAATCCGGGTCCCATTCCGCTTTGATCACCCCTTGGCCGAACGTTCCCCGGTCCGGCTTGACGTACACCATCCGATACTTGGACAGCAGGGATTGAAGATTGGCTTCGCTCCATTTGCGCGTAACGGGGATGAAGGGTTGAATCTCTTTATTGATCAAAATCGCGTTGGTTTTTTCCCACTTGCTCGATATGTGCATTTCCTTTCTCCCCTCTCCGCCCGGCGTAATCGATGTAGATACTTTTCAATTGAGAGGCCGTATGGCGCCAACTGAAATCCTGCTCCATCTTCAATCGGCTTTGCCTGGCAAGCTGCTTGCGCAGGTACGGGTCGGATGCGAGCCGGACGATTTGCAGCGCGAAGGCTTGCGGATTCGTGTAATCGTCGACGAGCAAGCCCTCTTTCCGGTGCTCGACGATTTCGGCGATGCCGCCGTTGCGCGAGGCGACGACGGGCGTGCCGGAGGCGGCTGCTTCCGCCACGACGAGGCCGAAAGCCTCGTACTGCTGCGAGGGGCAGACGAAACAATCCGCAAACCAGTAAACCTGATGCATATATTGGTGGGACACTTGTCCGATAAAACGAATGGGCACGTTTAAAGAAACGGCCAAATTTCTAAGATAGGTCAGATAAGAAGCATGGCTCGGTTTTCCGGCGATCACCAATTGGATGGAAGGAATGGATTCGCGCGCGAGGCGAACGGCGTGAATCAATGTCGGGATGCCTTTTCTGGGAATGATCCTTCCGGCGTATACGATGGTGAATTGGGCCGGCGACAGTCTGTTTTTGATCAGAAGCATGGTTCTCTGCCTCCGGCTGGGCGGGTGGAATTGGTCCAGATCGACGCCGAGATGCACAGCGTGAATGGAAGGGTGAAGATTCGGGTAGAGCCGGGTCAGTTCTTCGCGGAGGGAATGGCTGTTGACGATGATCAGGTCGGCTTTGGACAAATGGCGGGCGAGCTGCTCGCTTGCAGGCGTGGCATAAGTCAGGGAGTGCAGAAAAAGCGCAATCGGTATATGGGGAAACGTTTCTTTTATTTTCGGGATATAGGCGGGCCGGTTGTCCACCTGGATCAAGTCGAACGTTTTTCGCCTCACTTGGCGAAGAACGGCGGAT
>CAYYCV010000005.1:28546-63498 GCA_964470405.1 uncultured Caryophanales bacterium | reverse complement strand
CCCGAATACCTGCAAAAGTGCATCTATTTATGGGCCGCAACCGGTATTTTGGGAAAATACCTGCTTTTGTGCAGGTATTTCAAAGCGTTCCGCTTCATTTTGAAGTGGGGACGCAAAATAAATGTATTTTTGCAGGAATTTGATCTCTGGGCATCCAATGTGCAAAAAAAGATGTACTTTTGCAGGTATTTCAGTCCAAAGGGGCCGACCGATCCCAAACCGCGAAAAAATATTTGATGCTGTCCAGCAAAAATTCTCAATGCTCCCCAAGAGTTAAGTAGGGTTGGATGCGGATTGTGGAAAATGGCAGGGTCGCCTTTGGCCGCGAATTTTTCCCTGTGCGATCGGGCCTATCGGGGAATTGGCAGGCCATCGCGATCGGAAGTCCACGATCGGGCGACGGCAGTCGGAAGCCGATGATCGGGCGACGGCGGTCGGAAGCCGATGATCGGGCGACGGCGGTCGGAAGCCGATGATCAGGGCAACCGCAATCGGAAGCCCCTGATCGAGCAACCTCGGTCGGAAACCGATGCCAGGCGCCGGAGCCGCCGGTTTTTCGCCAAACTTCTAAAGAAATGAAAGAATGTTCTATAATTTGCGGGATTTCATATATGGAGAATGCGGGTTATACTGATTGAACTTCACGGAAAATAGGGGAGTCAAATGGGGGGAGTATGGTGATCAAGATCCGCGTCGCAGATCGGGCCGAAACCGTTTTCAAGAAAAATTGGAGGCTGTGCGTCGGCACCGGTCGGCTGGGCCTGGCTTTGCAGAAGGAGTATATGGAGCATTTGATCATGGTGAAGCAGGCTATCGGATTTGAGTATATTCGCGGCCACGGGCTGTTTCACGACGATTTGGCCATCTATCGGGAAATCGAAACGGATGGGCAAATCAAACCGTTTTACAATTTTACTTACATCGACCGCATTTTCGATTCGTTCCTGGAGGCCGGCATACGGCCGTTTATCGAATTGGGGTTTATGCCGCGGCAATTGGCTTCCGGCGATCAGACGATTTTCGATTGGAAGGGCCATGTGACGCCCCCGAAGGATTACGAAGAGTGGGCGCGGCTGGTGCGGGCGACGGTGCGGCATTTCATCGATCGATACGGCCCTGAAGAGGTGTTGACGTGGCCCTTCGAGGTTTGGAATGAGCCGAATCTGGTCCATTTCTGGAAGGATGCGGACAAGGCGGAGTATTTCAAGTTGTACAAAACGACGGCGGCGGCCGTCAAAGAGGCGCACCCCGGTTTGCTGGTAGGCGGCCCGGCCATCTGCGGCGGCTCCGACGAATGGATTGCCGATTTTCTCGATTTTTGCGACAGGGAGCAAGCGCCGGTCGATTTTGTCAGCCGGCATGCGTATACCTCGATGCAGCCGCACAAGGTCACCGCGGAGTATTATTACCAGGAGCTGCACGATCCATCGTATATGTTGGAAGAGTTGGAAAAGGTGCGGGGGATGATCGACCGTTCGCCCTTCCCCCGGCTGCCTTTTCACATCACCGAATACAACACGTCCTACAGCCCCGTCAATCCCGTGCACGATACGGTGCTGAACGCCGCTTACCTGGCCCGGATTCTCAGCGAAGGCGGCGATTTTGCCGACTCGTTCTCCTACTGGACGTTCAGCGACGTATTTGAGGAACTGGGCGTGCCGAGAGCGCCATTCCACGGCGGCTTCGGCCTGGTCGCCCTGCACGGCATTCCCAAGCCGACGTTTCACTTGTTTGCATTTTTCCGCGCGCTGGGGGACGAAGTGCTGCATCGCGACGAGCGGATGATCGTCACCAGGCGGAAAGACGGGAGCATCGCGTTGGCGGCATGGAACCTGGTCATGGACAAAGGCGCGGGCTTCGAGCTGAACATGGAGCTGGAGATCCCGATTCGCCCGGGTGAATGGTTCGTGAAAAGGCAGACGGTGGACGAAGATCACGGCAACCCGTGGAGGGTGTGGCAGCAAATGGGCCGGCCGAGATTCCCCGCGCCGGACCAGATTGAGACGCTGCGCCAGGCGGCGCGCGTCCGGTTGCGGACAGAACGCGTCTTCGGCTGCAATGGGATATGGAAGGCCGCTTTGACTCTGGGCAAAAATGAAGTGACGCTGGTTGAAATTTCTCCGGTCGAGGATCAAACGGATACGTATGACGGGTTGGACGACAGCCTGATCACGTCCTATTCATAAGAAATCGGAAAGGGGAGAAAAGGATGGCAGGTTCGAGCGGCGCTTTTCATACGGGACGGTATCGCAATTTGTTCACCGCGTTCGGTGTGGCGAAGGAAGAGGAGGTTCGGGAACGGGTTGCGGATGCGTGGAACCAACTGTTCGACGGGGACGACCGCACCCGGATCTATTATCCGGCGGGGGACGATATGGGATATATGCTCGATACCGGCAATGCGGACGTCCGCACGGAGGGCATGTCCTACGGCATGATGATGGCCGTTCAACTGGACCGCAAGGACGTGTTCGACCGCTTGTGGAAGTGGACGCGGACCTATATGCGCCTCGCGGCGGGCGAAAACGCCGGATATTACGCCTGGTCGTGCAATCCCGACGGATCCCGGCGATCCGACGGTCCGGCCCCGGACGGCGAGGAATATTTCGCCATGGCGCTGTTTTTTGCCTCGCATCGCTGGGGAGACGGCCCGGCCCCGTTCGATTACGCGCGTCAGGCGCGCGCGCTGCTGTCCGCCTGCTTGCACAAGGGGGAGCGGGGCGACGGATACCCGATGTGGAATCCGCACAACAAGCTGATCAAATTCGTCCCGAACTGCGAGTTTACCGATCCTTCCTACCATTTGCCGCATTTTTACGAGCTGTTCGCGCTTTGGGCCGATCCGCGGGACCGGCCGTTCTGGAAGGAAGCGGCGACGGCGAGCCGCCGCTATTGGCGGGCGTCCTGCCATCCCGTGACGGGATTGGCGCCGGAATACGCCCATTACGATGGGACCCCGAATCACGAGCGGGGCTATGGCCATTTTTTCAGCGACTCCTACCGCGTCGCGGCCAACATCGGGTTGGATTGCGAATGGTTTGGCGGCGGCGCGTGGGAGGCGGAAGAAGCCAACCGCATTCAGGCGTTCTTCGCCGACAAAGCCCCCGCGGACTATCGGCGCTATACGATCGCGGGCGAGCCGCTCGACGAGAAATCGCTGCACCCCGTCGGATTGACGGCCGCGAATGCGATGGCCTCGCTGGCGGCGACGGGCCCGCACGCGCGGCTGCATGTGGAGCGCTTGTGGAACACGCCGCTCCGCACCGGCGCCAGGCGATATTACGACAATTGCCTGTATCTGTTCGCGCTGCTGGCGCTGAGCGGAAACTACCGGGTTTGGAAGCCCCGGGAGGAATCTTCTGTTTTCAAGCTCCGACATAAGGAATATAATAGTTTGTAAGCACTTTTAATTCCTCAACTCTACGAAAAGCTGGTTTCCATAAATGAAAGGAGAACAGTCGATGAACAGAGTCGTTTTGGTTGATGATGAAGTGTACGCAAGGCAAGGGTTGAAAAACCTGATCGATTGGGAGCAATGCGGGTATCAGGTGTGCGACGAAGCGGAGAACGGGGAAGAAGCGCTGGACATTATCCGATCGACGAGCCCCGATTTGATCATCACCGATATCCGCATGCCGGTGCTGGATGGGCTGGAATTGATCCGGTCTGTCCGGGAAGGCGGGAATTCGGGAGCGAAATTCATTATCATCAGCGGTTACAGCGATTTTAAATATGCGCAGCAAGCGATCAAATTCGGGGTGCAGGATTTTATTCTCAAGCCGATTGACGAGGTGGAGCTAAAAACGGCGCTGTTGCAGTTGGCGGCGCATTTTCAGAAAGAGAAACGGCTGCAAAACCATCGCGATTTCTATCTGGCCCGCAGCGTGCTGGAAAAGCTGCTGACAGGCGAATTCGCGGAGCGCGAGATCGGCGGTATGGCGGATGTGCTGGGGCTGGATCGATCCGGCGACTTTTTTTACTTTATCGCGGAAGTGAACGGCATTCAGACACCCGGAGGAGAGGAAGCGAGCGAGGAACAGGTCGGGCAAATCAAATCCGTGGTGCGGCAAATCGTATCGGAAGAATACGGAAACGAACGGCAAATTCATCTGTACGAACAGCGGAGAGGCGTATACGGCTTTCTCCTTGCTTCGCGCCGCCCGAATGCCGCCCGCGGCGGGGAACTGGAGGCGCTGGCCGAACGGGTGTGCCGCAGGCTGCGCAATCGGTTGAAGAAGATCGTATGCCTTTACGCGGGAAATTCGGTCGAGCGGATCGAGGACGTCAAGGATGCGTTCCAAACGTCCAATCAGTCCATGCGGTACAAATTCGCTTTTTCCGAACGGCAAACGTTTCATTACGGCAGCGTCAAGGGACACGCCCTGCACAATATGGAAATCGAGCAAAGCCAGTATGCGCTGCTCATGGAACGTATGGAAGAACACGATGCCGCGGCGATGGAGGAGTCCATCGAGCGGATTTTTCTTGATTTTCAAAATAAGCGTTTCGCTCCGGAGGCGGTGAAAAATTCGATCGTCCGCTGCGTGTGCGGCGTCGTCCAGGCGATCCAAAATATGCAGGGAGACGAGAAGCAACTGCGGTCGCTGGAGCCGATCATGCAGTGGGACCGCTATCCTTTGCAATTGGCGGGACTGAAAAGGCTGTTTCGCAAATTCATCATGGAATGCGCTCAAGTGATGGCGGATCTTCGCAGGGAGAATGCCAGGGGAGATGTCGGGAAAATCAAGGCGTATATCGAGGCGCATTACCAGGAAAATATCAGCCTGAAAAGCATCGCCGCCCGATTTTATATCAACCCGGTCTATCTCGGGCAATTGTTTAAAAAGACGTACGGCGCGTATTTTAACGACTTCGTGCTCCAGCTTCGCGTGAAGGAAGCCAAGCAGCTTCTTCGCCAGACCGACCTGCGCGTTTATGAAATCGCCGAGCGCGTCGGCTACAGCAATCCGGACTATTTCGTCACCCAGTTTGAAAAGGTGGAGCATAAAACGCCGACGGAATACAGGCATGGTTTGCTGGAAAAGTGCGACAGCGTCTAGCAAAGGCGATCCCTGTCGTTTCTTCAAACGATCCTCCGTCGCTGCGCCGCTATGTCCACCACACTTCCGGAAGCGGGGGGCTCGCCGATGAATTTGAACAATGTCAGACTGCGGGGCAAAATGCTGATTTTGTATTTTTTGTCGGTGTTCGTTCCGATCGTGCTGACGAACCTGATATTTTATCAAGTCACGACCCATAATGTCAAAAAACAGAAAATCAAGGACATCTCGCTGGTCATGGAGCAAACAAGCAACGATTTCCTTGCGAAAATCGACGTGGCCGTCGGCATCTCCGCCGTGTTGTACACGGACAATACGTTGAACGACGCATTGGAGAAAGGGTATCCCGGCGCGCCGTCCTACGTGGATTCCTACTATACGACCGTCAGCGGCGCGTTGAACAAGTACAGCCCCGTTTACAAAGCGATCAAGCGCATCGTCATCTATACGGACAATCCGACCATCATCGAGGGCGGCGCGGTGTTGCCCATCACCGACGAAATACAGCGCAACGATTGGTTTCAAGCCATCTCCGCATCGAAGAGCTCCAGCCCCATCATCTCCCAAACCGATGTCGAAACCATTACCGGACCGGAAAAAGCGTTCAGCGTCATTCGCAAACTGGATTATTTCACCTTCAAGAATACGAGCCGCAAAATTTTAAGAATCGACATTGATATGGACGCGATCCGCGAAATATTTCAAAATGTGACGCTGCAGGGGAACGTGTATTTGTTGAACGACCGAAACGGCGTCGAATATACGACCGATCCCGGCGTGGATTGGCGGAACCGCCAGATTCCGTTCGAGCAAGTCGATATTCCGGCGGATGCGATCCACTTCGAGCAAATATACAGCGACATCAATTATTTGCGCAACTGGAAGATCATCGGCGAAGTGTCCGAGCGCGAGGTGCTCGGCGAGGTGCATCAATCGAGAAATTTCGTGATCTATATGGCGATTCCCAACATTGTTATCCCGACGCTGATCATCGTCTGGTTTGCCCGCTCGCTGAACACCCGGTTAATCCGGATTTTGCGGCATATGAAAAAAGTGAAAAATCGCCATTTTACCACTATCCCGCACGAGTATTACAAGGATGAAATCGGGCAGTTGACCGAGGAGTTCAACCGGATGACGCTGCAGATTAAAAAGTTGATCGACGATGTGTATATCGCGGATATCAACCGGAAAAACCTGGAGATCAAACGCAATCAGGCGCAACTGCACGCGCTGCAAAGCCAGATCAACCCGCACTTTTTATTCAACGCCCTGGAGACGATTCGGATGCGAAGTCTGATGAAGCATGAGAACGAGACGGCCAAAATCATCCAAAACATGGCCAAGATTTTCAGAACCTCGCTTTCGTGGGAGAAGGATTGGCGGACCGTGCGGGAGGAGATCGTCCTGATTCAATGCTTTTTGGAGATTCAAAAGTATCGCTTCGGGGATAAGCTGGACTATATGATCGAGGTGGATGAAGACGCGTACGATTGCCTGATTCCGCAAATGTCCGTGCTGCCTTTTGTGGAAAACGCCAGCATTCACGGCATCGAGCAAAACAAGGGCAGCGGCAAGATCGAACTGCGTTTTGCGCTTCGCGGCCGATCGCTTCATTACGAAGTCAGGGACAACGGGATCGGCATCCCGGCGGAGCAACTGCGGGAAATGATGGAGGACCTGAAACAGGAAGACCATATGGGGGACCGGATCGGGATCAAAAATGTGTACTATCGGTTCAGGCTGCATTACGGCGACGCCTTCGATTTCGACATCCGCAGCGGCCGCGACGGAACCGTGGTCTCTGTGCGCCTGCCCGTGAAATAGTGTTTATTTTTCAAAGTATAACCTAAAGTTTGCAGGGTGACCGAAACTTTCAAATTTTTCTATACTGAAAGTGCTTACAAAAAATTTGAAAGGGGCAATTCAAACATGGGATTCAAGCGGTTATGGATGCTCGGGATTTCCGCGATTTTGCTGTTCTCGATCGTCGGGTGCGGCGGCAACGGCAACAACAATACCGCCAACGACACCGGAGGGAACGCGAACTCGCCGTCGGCTTCCGACACTTCGCAGAAAACGGAGAAAGAAGCGTTGAAGCCGGTTACGTTTACGATTTTCCACGCCGGAACGCAAGTGAAAAACGTGGAATCGAATCAAACGGAAATCGGGAAAATTCTGGAGGATCAAACCGGCGTCAATTGGAAGATGGAATATCCGGTCGGCGACGTCAAAACAAAGATCGGCACGATGATTGCCAGCGGCGATTACCCGGACGTTCTGGCGCCGGATACGGAAATCGATAAAGTGGTGGACGCCGGCGGGTTTATTCCGCTGAATGATTTGATCGATCAGTACGGGCCCAACATCAAGCGCGTGTATGAACCGTACTACAACCAGATGAGAAACGAAGACGGCAACATCTACTTCCTCCCGTTCAGCCCGGTGGTCGGGGAGTATATTCCCAACCCGAACATCGATCAGGGCGCGTTCTGGATTCAGCGCAGGGTGTTGAAGGAAGCGGGCTATCCGAAAATCAAAACGCTGGACGAATATCTCAATCTGATCGAGCAATTTATGAACAATCATAAAGGCGAAGGCTTGAAGGGACTGACGGCGCTGACATTCGACTGGCGCACGATGGGCATCTTCAATCCCCCGAACCATTTGTCCGGCTATCCGAACGACGGCGACGTGATCGTGGATATGAATACGCATAAGGTGGATGATTATGGCGACAACGATGTCACGAAGCGGTGGCTGAAGGCCGTAAACGCGATGAACGCCAAAGGCATGTTCGACCAATCGGCTTTCGTGAACAACTATGACCAATATTTGGCCGAATTGACTTCCGGCAAAGTGCTCGGTTTCTTCGATTACGGCTGGGAATTCAACCAGGCGTCGCAAAACCTGCAGAAGGCGGCCGTGGCCGACCCGGCCAAGGACGATCTGAGGTATTTCCCGCTGCCGATCGTGTTCGACGATAACATCAAGGATCAATACCTGGATCCGCCTTCGTTCATTAACAATCGCGGGGTCGGCATCACCACCAGCGCGAAGGATCCCGTCCGCATCATCCAGTTTTTCGACAACATGTTGAAGGAAGAAAACCAGGTTTTGGTGCAATGGGGCATTAAAGGCGAAACGTACGAAGTCGACGACAACGGCCGATTCTACATGACGCAGGAGCAAATCAACCAAAACAAAGACAATGCGTTCAAGGAAAAAGTGGGCCTGACGTATTTTCAATATGGCTGGCCGATGTACGGGCAAGGTTCCACCCTGTCCGACGGAAATTCCTATGTGACCGCGAGACAGCCGGAAGTGGCGCAAGCTTCTTTCACCGACGGCGACAACCTGATTCTTGGCAAATACGGGGTTCAAACCTTCGCCCAAATGTTTGCCGCTCCTGACGATCGTCCGTGGTATCCGGCCTGGAGCCTCTCGCTGGAATCCGGATCGCCCGCGCAAATCTTCACGCAAAGGCGGACGGAGCTGAAGAAGAAATACTTCCCGAAAATGGTTTTGGCCAAGCCGGACGACTTCGACGGCATTTGGGACGAATATTACAAGGAATACAACAAGCTGGACGTCAAGGTGTATGAAGATACGATGAACACCTTGATCGCGGATAAAATCAAAAGAGTAACGGGTCAGTAAGCGAAGCTTGCGCCACCCGCCGTCGCGGAAGCCTTTGCCCGGGAACCAAGCGGGCTCGGGCTTCCGATTTTTAAAACGCGAAAGGCAAGCCTGACGTTCAGGAGAGGGGAGGAGAACGATGCATAATCATCCGATGGTTCCGCCGGCATCCCCGGAAGGATTGGAACGCCGCCCGGCGGGGATCCGACTGTTCGCAAAAAAACTGGTCAAACAACGAACGTTGTTGTACATGTCGGTTCCCTTTCTGATCTGGCTGCTGATCTTCAAATATGCGCCGTTGTGGGGATGGATCGTCGCTTTTCAAAAATACAAGCCTTACAAGGGGCTGTGGGATCAGGAATGGGTAGGGTTCGACCAATTCCGGTTTTTGTTTCAGGACGATTTGTTTTATCAGGTGATGCGCAATACGCTGGCGATGAGCTTCATTCATCTCATTCTCGGCTTTGTGACGGCGATCTGCCTTGCCATTTTGCTGAACGAGCTGCGCGTCGTTTTGTTCAAGCGGGTCGTGCAGACGATCAGCTATTTGCCCCATTTTCTTTCCTGGGTCGTTGCCGCCAACATCATTTCCGTTGCGCTGTCTCCGGACGACGGGATTGTCAACGAGGTTCTGATCTGGCTCGGCGTGATCAAGGAACCGGTCTTGTGGCTCGGCATCGGCCATTATTTCTGGGGGATTCTCGGCGTGTCGGAAGTGTGGAAGGATATCGGCTGGAATACGATTATTTATTTGGCCGCGATGACCATGATCGACCCCGCGCTGTACGAATCGGCGGAAATCGACGGCGCCGGGCGCTTCAAGCGGATATGGCACGTCACCCTGCCGGGGATGAAGACGGTCATCGTGATTTTGATGATTATCAATATCGGGCATTTGATGGAGCAAGGCTTTGAGGCGCAATATCTGCTGGGCAACGGCCTCAACGTCGATTATTCCCAAAACCTGGACATTTTCGTGCTGAAATACGGCATTCAATTCGGCAATTACTCGCTGGCCGCCGCCGCCGGTATTTTTAAAACGGTTGTCAGCTTCATCCTGCTTTTTTCGGCCAACTCTTTGTCCAAAAGGCTTGGAGGGGAAAGGTTGTTTTAGAAGGGTGGCGAAAAAAGCGGCGCGGAGGTCGGGAATGGATCGGAGAAACGGCAGAGATCGCCTTTGTCCGCGGATTTCTTCTCAGAAAGACGATAAAATCCGGGAATCGGCGGATAACTGCGATCGGAAACCCGGACCTGAGCGCGGAGCTATCTTTTTTCACCCCGCTTCCGGAGCGAGTCGGATAGGGCGCGCTCCGAAGGAGCATTCGAGTTTGAAGGAGGGAGATCGGTGGAAAACCTCAAAAAGGTCTACAGAAGAAACACATCCCCGGGCGATATCGCTTTTGATGCAGGCAATGCGATTTTTATGATTTCGCTCGTCATCGTCACGCTGTATCCCTTTATCAACACGCTGGCCGTTTCTCTGAATGATGCCAATGATTCGATCCGGGGCGGGATTCATTTGTGGCCAAGGATATTCAGTTGGTCGAATTACGCCTATGTTTTCAAGGAAGCGCAAATTTTGCATTCGAGCCTGATTTCGGTGTTGCGCACGGTGATCGGCACGGCGGTGACGGTTTTTTGTTCCGCCATGATCGCCTATACGATCAGCCGTCCCGAGTTTGTATTGCGCAAATTTGTGACCGTTGTTTTCGTCCTGACCATGTATGTCAACGGCGGCTTGATTCCCGAATATTTGCTGATCCGGGACCTTCATCTGATCGGCACCTTCTGGGTATATATTCTGCCGGGAGTCATCGGCGTTTTTAATATGATTGTGGTTCGTTCGTTTATCGAGGGGCTGCCGGACGGCGTGATCGAGTCGGCGCGGATCGACGGGGCGGGGGACTTTACGACGTTCATCCGCATTGTGCTGCCGCTTTCGCTGCCGGTACTGGCCACGATTGCCCTGTTTACGGCGGTGTTTCAATGGAACTCGTGGTTTGATGTGTTCCTCTACAATTCTTCCAAGGATCATTTGAGCACCTTGCAATACGAATTGATGAGAATGCTGGGAAATTCCAACGCCATGTCGTCGAAAACGGCGTCCGACGCGTTCGCCAATACTAGCGCCGCGGCCAATTATGTGACGGCCCAGTCGATCCGGGCGACGATGACGATCGTGGCGAGCCTTCCGATCATCATGGTGTATCCTTTCCTGCAAAAATACTTCGTCAAAGGCATGACGCTGGGAAGCGTGAAGGGGTGAAAGGCGGGGGCTCGGAAGGCTTGGCGTGCGCCGCCTGACAGCGCCGATTGCGCGATGCGTTCCCGGCGGAAAATCTTTGTGGCTTGACGATGCTTTTCCAACAACTTCATAAGGAGATTACCGGATATATGGCTAAAAACAGCGGTTATGATTGTTGGCTGCAATTCAATAGAGTGGCGGATGACGCGCTGCGGCGGGAGTATGCCGCGTGGTGCGGCCATTTGACGGTCCAGGGCGACTCGGAGGTGTTGAGGACCGCCGAGCGTGAGCTGGTTCGCGGAATCGGGGCCATGCTCGGCATGGAACCGTCCATTTCGCGGAACGCTTGCCCGCAGGAACCATACGCGATGATTCTCACGACGATCGACGAATCCCCGCGCGCGGCCGCGCGGGCTGGCCGTCATGCCGGCGTGGCGGAAGCGTCTGACGTGACAGGCGCGGTTAACGTGGCGGAAGCGGCCGACAAGGCGGAAGCGCCCGGTGTGGCGGAAGCGTCTGACGTGACAGGCGCGGTTAACGTGGTGGAAGCAACCGACAAGGCGGGGGCAGCCAACGTGACGGAAGCGGTCAACATGACGGAAGCGGTCAACATGACGAACACGGTTAACATGGCGGACGAGGGATACGTCCTGAAAGCGTCAACGGTTGGCGACCGCAGGGAATTGATGATCGCCGGGCGAACGGACAGAGGGACGTTGTACGCTGTTTTTCATTTTCTGAGGCTGCTGCAAACGGGGGAACCCATCCACTCCCTTGATGTTGTGGAAAGCCCGGCCAACGGCATACGCATGATCAATCAGTGGGATAACATGGATGGCACGATTGAACGGGGATACGCGGGGTGTTCGATTTTCTACCGAAACCATGATATCGTTGCCGATTTGGGGCGCGTTCGCGATTATGCGCGCTTGCTGGCCTCCATCGGCATCAACGCGATCTCGATCAACAACGTAAATGTGCATGAGCATGAAACGTCGCTGATCACCGATGCGCTGTTGCCGAAGGTGGCCGGCATTGCCGCAGCGTTTCGCGCCTATGGCATTCGAATTTTTCTCTGCATTAACTTCGCCAGCCCGATGCAGGTCGGAGGCTTGCCGACGGCCGACCCGCTTGATCCGGCGGTGAAGCGGTGGTGGATCGGGAAAGCCGTCGGCATCTACCGCCACATTCCCGATTTCGGAGGCTTTCTGGCCAAGGCCGATTCGGAGTTTCGCCCCGGGCCTTTTACTTACGGGCGCGATCACGCCGAGGGGGCGAACATGCTGGCGGAAGCGCTGGCGCCTTTCGGCGGCGTGGTGATTTGGCGCTGCTTTGTTTACAACTGCCTGCAGGATTGGAGGGATCGCAAGACGGACAGGGCCAAGTCGGCCTACGATCATTTCAAGCCGCTGGACGGAAAATTTCGGGACAACGTGATCCTGCAAATCAAGAACGGTCCGATGGATTTTCAGGTGCGCGAGCCGGTATCTCCGTTATTCGGCGGAATGTCGCAGACCAATCAGATGGTGGAGCTGCAAATTACGCAGGAATACACCGGACAGCAGCGACATTTGTGCTATCTGGTTCCGCAGTGGAAGGAAGTCCTGGAATTTGATACGTATTGCTGCGGCGTTGGCTCCACCGTTGCCCGCATCGCGAGCGGTGCGGCGTACGAAAGGCCGTTTGGCGGTTTCGCCGCCGTATCCAATATAGGGGATGACGCGAATTGGACCGGGCATCCTTTGGCTCAAGCCAATTTGTACGGGTACGGCAGGTTGGCCTGGAATCCGGGACTGGCGGCGGAGACCATCACCCGGGAATGGACGCGGATGACATTCGGCCGCGATCCGGCGGTGGAGGACGTGATCTCCCGCATGCTGCACGATTCCTGGAGCATTTACGAAAGCTACACGGCGCCTTTGGGCGTGGGCTGGATGGTCAATCGAGGCGATCATTACGGCCCGGATGTCGACGGTTATGAATATACCAAATGGGGAACCTACCATTTTGCCGATTGCGCCGGGATCGGGGTGGATCGGACCGTTCGCACGGGCACGGGATATACCGCGCAATATCACCGGCAGCAAGCGGAGCGATACGAGTCGCTGGAGCGCTGTCCGGACGAGCTGCTGTTGTTTTTTCACCATGTTCCGTATACTCATCGTCTGAAAACGGGGAAAACCGTGATTCAGCATATTTACGATACCCATTTTGCCGGAGTGGACCAAGTGGAAAGGTTGATTGGCGCCTGGAAAACCTTGGCGGCCCGAATTGATGAGGACATTTACGGACAAGTTCTGCAACGTTTGGAAGAACAGCATGCGCACGCCAGGGAATGGCGGGATGTCATCAATACTTATTTTTACAGGAAATCCGGTATAAAAGATGAGCTGGGGCGTACCATTTATTAGCTCGATCCGGGGGCTGCGTCCAATGTTGCCAGGTTCAGATCGTCATGCATGGCGGGGACCCTCTTGTGCCGAAGGGCTTTGAAGTGTGCTGCAGCGCTTTCGACAATTCGCATGGGAGGGCGTTCCGCCGTTCGCCATCTTTTCCGGGCCGTCATCGTCACCGGATGCGTTGCCAAGCTGAACCGCGTCCCGTTGAGTCTGCTTTTTAGCGGCAAGGCCTCGGACGGTGGAACGTGCGTCGATGCATTGCGTTGCGGAATGCGCGGCGAAGGCCCCTGTTTGAAGGTTTTTGTTTGAAGGTCGCTGTTTATATGATAAAACATACAGAAGTTCTTGGTTATGCGCGGATGGGGCCATATTGTACGATTTTTCATACAGCATGCGGCGGTCCGGTCCCGAAATCAGGGCTTTTATATGAAGAATCATATAAACCGGTCCGATTGGATTGAAAATCGTTCCGTGCTATACGATATTTCACGCAAAGCGCCGTAAACTGGCGAAAAGTACCGAAAATCGTTGAGAACTAATGTGCGGAAAATTGGCGAAAGGTACTGAGAAACGCTGAGAAACGCCGGGAAATGCTGAAAGGTCGGGATGCGTGTTGATGACCTCAAACAAACCGCTGTCCGCTGCAGCCGGCATTTCCGGATTCGGTCGTGTGCCGTTTGGAAGTTATACGATGTGGAAAACGTGGTTTTCCGCAATAAAGTGAACCGGAATGCCCGGAAACGCCTCGCTCATCCGATCCGCAAGATGCCTCATGCCGGGCTCTTCGCTCTCCGCGTGGCCCAGCGCGATCAGCGCTCTCCGCCTCCCCTGGTATACGGCGTCGCGCACGTATTCCGGCGTTTCCCACTCGGGGCCTTCGCCGTACAAGATTAGGTCGAGGTTCTCCTTCTCGAAGAGCGGAATCGCCAATGCCCCGCCCCCTCTGTATCCGACCAATAGGCCGATTCGGCGGCATGGCATGGACAAGCGCCCTGCTACACGCACAAAGCCGATCCCCAGCTTTTGTTTGACCTCTTCGGCAATATCTCCGACGGTCATCGCGGGCATCGTCAGAATGGCGGCCGTCGCCTGATTTTCCGTAACGCAGGATTCCCAGCCCAACGCTTGAATCAGCCCTTGCGTTATGCCGTCGGGCCGGTACCGGTGCCAATGGTCGTGAAAGCGGTAAACGGCCAGCCCGGCATCGCGGATCAGCCGCCATTTCTCCGCATGAACCGGATGATGTTCGATGTCGTCCGAATCCCAATGGCTGTAAAATGCCCCTTCGTGGACAATCAGCAGGTTCGCCTTCCGTGCCAGCGCCTGTCGAACGACGCGATGCGTCGCCGTAAATGCCACCGCAATGCCCGTTACTTCCATGTCCGGCGTTCCCGTTTTCAGCGTATCCACCGTGTTTTCTATTTTTCCTGCGGGGCGGGTCAGGTATTCCAGCACTTCCTCCACCGTCATCTTTGCGTTCTCCTCCTTCGGATGCGTTTTTGCGTTCTCCTCCCTGCGGATGCCCCGTCCAGCCTTGTTAAATAAAGGGTAATACACGATGCGTTGCAATGCAAAACCATCTATACTTTTTGGAGTAGATTCTATACTCTTTCATGTATTTTTGATATTTTGGAGCGTCAGGGTCAAAATGGGCAAGTTGATGCGCGCGTTGTAGCGGGCTGTCTGTTTGTTATCCCTTGGTTGTTGTGAGCGCCTGTGGCCTGTGCATCGATCGCCGACAAGCGTGGATGCCTCGCTAACGAACACAGTTGACGCTTATCGCGGTTTTTTTCGGCCTCGGACGATAGAACGAACTGGAGAAACGTTATTTGCTCGAAATCGGAAAAAAACGGAGGCGTTGGGGGTAAATAGCGTTGCTGGGGTTCGTTAAAATCGAAAATCGCCCTTTAAGGTCGAAATAACGGGTCTCCGGTTCGTAAGAGAGAGCAAGCTGCCGCAAAGCACCGCCCGAGCGAACGGTCGCCGCCGCAAAGCGTCGTCCGAGCGAACGGCCGTCGCGGCAAAGCACCGTCCGAGCGAACAGCCGCGGTCGTCCAGGCCCGTGCGTGCGATTCGCGCAGGCGGCATATTTTGCCGCGGCCGGGCTTTTTTGCTGCGGTGTTGCCGTGCGGTGCGCCCAGGTTTTTCCTCTATTTTTTTCCGCCTTCCGCGCGTATTTCATGATATAATTAGATATTATGCTGAAATTGTCATCTTCCTGGCTAAATTTATCGTCTTTTTGGTTGAATTTATCATCTTCTTAAAGGATTTTTTGGCTTTATGTCGAAATTCAATAGTTATCTAATCGTAGGAGATGTGATCATGTGATAGAAATGCAAGATGTATGGAAGACCTATCATGATGGCACCCATGCATTGCAAAACGTGACGGTGAAAATCAATCGAAATGAATTCGTTTATATAGTTGGACCTTCCGGAGCGGGAAAATCCAGTTTTATGAAATTGATATACAGGGAAGAAATACCGACGAAGGGGCACCTTTTTGTGAACGGGTTTAATCTGGAAAAATTGAAGCAGCGCAAAATCCCCTACCTGCGGCGCAATATCGGCGTGGTTTTTCAGGATTTACGCTTGCTTCCCAAATTGACCGTCTATGAAAATGTTTTGTTCGCCATGGAGGTCATCGAAGCGCCCAAAAAGCTGATGAAGCGGCGCACGATGGAGGTGCTGGACCTGGTTCGCCTGAAGGGCAAAGCGAACTCTTTGCCGACGCAGCTTTCCGGAGGGGAGCAGCAGCGCGTGGCGATTGCGCGGGCGATCGTCAACAATCCTTCGGTGATCATCGCCGACGAGCCGACCGGCAATCTGGACCCCGAAACGTCCTGGGAAATTATGCGGCTGTTGGAGGAAATCAATTTCAGAGGGACGACCATTGTGATGGCTACGCACAACAGAGAAATCGTGAACACGCTGCGGAAACGGGTAATCGCCATTGAAGGAGGCAAAATCATTCGCGATCAGATGAGAGGTGACTACGGCTATGAGGATTAGCACGCCGGCCCGACATTTTCGCGAAGGAGCCAGAAGCGTTCTGCGCAACGGCTGGATGAGCTTTGCTTCCGCCAGTTCGATCGCTATTTCCCTGTTCATTCTCGGGGTATTCCTGATGTTGTCCATGAACGTCAACTACATAGCGCAGCAGGTGGAGAAGCAAGTGGAGATCCAGGTGTACCTGGATGTGAATATCCCGCAGGATCAGATCGACGCGCTCAACAATCAAATCGGGCTGATCCCGGAAGTCAGCAAAGTGACGTTTGTTTCGAAAGAGGAAGGCCTTGAATTTTTACGCGAAAGAATGGGCGAGGACGGCGAAGATTGGCTGAAGGATTTGGATGGAGACAACAATCCGCTGCCCGATGCCTTTAAAGTGGAAGTTAAAGATCCGACCGATGTGGTTGCGGTGGCGGACAAAATCCTGGGATTGAACGAAGGCCAGGCCACCGAGCCGATTTCGGAGGTGAATTACGGGAAAGGAACGGTCGAGACGCTGTTCAAGGTGACCCGCACGATCCGCGACATCGGATTGATTCTGGTGATCGGCCTTGCCCTCACCTCGATGTTCCTTATATCGAATACGATTAAACTGACGATCGTCGCCAGAAGACGGGAAATTTCCATTATGAAGCTGGTGGGAGCGACCAACGGGTTTATTCGCTGGCCCTTTTTCATCGAAGGACTGTTGTTGGGCTTGATTGGCGCGGCTGTGCCCGTTTTGCTTTTGCTGTACGGCTATTCCCGTTTGATCAGTTATACGAACTTCGATTTGGGGCAGTTGATGATTCGCTTGATGCCCATGGATGAAATCGGGTTCAATATCGCGGTTTTGTTGCTGTGTATCGGATTGGTGATCGGCGTGTGGGGAAGCACGATCTCCATTCGCAAGTTTTTAAAAGTATAATGCGCAAAAAAGGAGGACTTGAATTGGGAAAGAAGATTTTGCTCCCGCTGCTGATCATCGCCATCACTTTGTCAACAGTGGCCATCCCCTCTCGCGGAGAGGCGGCTCAGACCTTGCAAGAGATCAACCAGCAATTGGAGAAAATTAAGAATGAAAAATTAAAAGCGGAAGACAGCAAGCAATATATCACGAAAAAGATGAACGAGATCAAGCGGACGAAAGAGCAAACTTCTCAGGAAATTCAAGCCATACAGGATAAATTGGAGCAAGTCAATCAGCGCATTGAGGAAGTGACGGCTCAAATCGAGTCGGAAACGTCCAAGCTGATGCAGGCGGGCCAGGAGCTTCAGGATGCGAAGGATCGCGTGGCGGCAAGGGACAAGCTGTTGAAAGCAAGAGTGCGCCTGATGTATACCAACGGGGCGGTCACCTATTTGGACGTGCTGCTCAGCTCGACCAGCTTCTCCGACTTTCTCGACCGCTACAAGCTGCTTTCTTCCATTGTTCATCAGGACAAAAACATTCTCGAAGCGAATCAGAAGGACCGCGATCTGAAGGCGGCCAAGGAAATCGAAGTGCAGGAAGGCCTGGATAAATTGCAGGCGCTTTACACAGAGCAAAAGCAGCAGGAAGAGGATTATATCGCCCGTCAGAAGGATCGGGTCGTGATGATCGCCAGCCTGGAAAACGACCAGGAATACTATGCGGAAATGGACGAAGAGCAAGAGAAGATCATGATCCAGTTGGCCAGCCAGGAAGCCAGGCTGATCAAGGAAAGAAACAATGTCAAGGTCACTTACGGCGGGGGCAAGCTGTCGTGGCCGCTGCCGCGGGATTACCCGATCACCTCGCCGTTCGGTTACCGCACCGATCCCATCAACGGGAAAAAGGGCGCTTTCCATAACGGCACCGACATCGGCGCGCCGGGAGGCACCGACGTGCTGGCCGCCGCGGATGGCTTGGTGATTACGGCCGGATGGAACGGCGGGGGCTTCGGCTACTACGTGATCATCGATCACGGCAGCGGGCTGTGGACGCTCTACGGGCATATGCGAAAGGGCTCATTGCTGGTGGAAAAGGGCGATATGGTCAAACGGGGCCAGCACATCGGCGATGTCGGGCAAACGGGAAGAGCGACCGGGAACCATTTGCACTTTGGGGTTTATTTGAACCAGGAAGCAACGGATGCGATGAAGTATTTGAAGTAGCCTAAAGCGGCGGGATCATGTATATTATTCTATAAGAAGTGTTTCAGCAAGCCAAGCTCCGCAAGGAGCTTTTTGTTTGAGTCGCTTACAGCAAATAAGGTGGTGACAGCCATGGTTTTTAGAGGGCGTACGGTGATCGCGTTTGTGTTGCTTGCCATGTTTGCCGGCTGCATTGTAACGCTGACCGTTATCGATTCTTTCCGCCCTTCGGTCAGCGGGAAAACGCCCGCTGCGGATTCGTCGTCGTCGGACGCGGACTCCCATAACGTCCGTTCGGCCTCGTCGGGCGCGGAACCGCCGGATCGGCTCACGGACAAGGAAATCCTCAAGCTGAATAAGGCCATGCAGTTGATCACCCACAAGTTTGTGAACGATATAGACCATCAGACGATCGTCGACGGAGCGATCAATGGAATGATCGCCGCGCTGGATGACCCGTTCAGCGATTATATGAATGCGGATGAGGCCAAGCATTATGCGGAGAGCGTCGATTCGGTGTTTACGGGGATCGGGGCGGAGGTGACGATGCAGGACGGCAAAGTCACCGTGATTTCGGCGATCAAGGATTCCCCGGCGGAGAAAGCCGGCATTCGCTCCAAGGATGTTATTTTATCGGTGAATGGCGACAAACTGGACGGGATCAGCCTCAATGAAGCTGTGATGAAAATCAGGGGGCCGAAAGGAACGCAGGCGAAGCTGGAAATTATGCGTCCCAATCAAAGCGAACCGATCGAATTGATTGTGGTGCGCAACGAAATCAACCTCGATACGATCAAGGCGGAAATGCTGGAAGAGCAGATCGGCAAAATCGAAATCCGGCAATTTTCGCTCCGCACCAAGCAGCGGTTCTACGAAGAGCTGGATGCGTTGGAAGCGAAGGGGATGAAGGCGCTGATCATCGATGTGCGCAACAATCCGGGCGGCTATTTGACCGACGTGCTGGAAATCATCGAGCCGCTTATTCCCAAGGGCAAAACGATGATCCAATTCGAGGACCGCGGCGGCAAAACGACCAAAACGGTATCCAAAGGGCCGGGCAAAGCTTATCCGATTGCGGTGCTGATCAACGGCGGAAGCGCAAGCGCTTCGGAAATTCTCGCGGCGGCCTTGCACGATTCGGCGGGAAGCAAGCTGCTCGGTGAGAAGTCGTACGGCAAAGGAACCGTGCAGAATCAGTTTACCCAGGAGTTGGGAGACGGCAGCAACGTGAAGCTGACCATCGCCAAATGGCTGACGCCGAATGGCGTGTGGGTGCACCGCAACGGGATTGAACCGGATATCTCCGTGCCGGAGCCGGAGTATCTCAAGGCGACGCCGCTCCCCCGGGATCGGACGTTGAAATCGGATATGACCGGGGACGAGGTTCGAAACCTCCAGTTGATTCTTCAGGGCTTGGAGCTGGACCCCGGGCGCGTGGACGGTTATTTCGGCGAGCAGACCGCGGAGGCGATCCGAGCGTTTCAGCAGCGGGAGAAGCTCCCGGCTACGGGCGAGGTGGATGCGTCCACCGCCGATCGGCTGGAATCGCTGTTGATCGCCAAGATTCAGGACCCGAAGAATGACCTGCAATTGAATGCGGCGGTTCAATATCTGGAACAGGCCGTGAAGTGATCCAGGCTCGTGGAAGGAGCGGGAAGTTATGGATGGAATCCTTCAACTGCTCGAACAGCTTGCCTCAGCGTTGCTCGGGCTGTTGTCCCAACCGTTTTATTACATCGGCGTTGCCTTTGTGGCGATGCTGTACCACAGGCAGGTTCGGCTGGAAAGGAAGCTGTTCCACACCCGGTTGCATTCCCTGTTGGGAGAAACATGGAAAGCGGTTCTTTGGGGGTGGATCGGCGGCCTTTCCGTTTCTTTGGCGATGGCCCTGGTTGGCGCGGCGCTGCTCCCGGAAACGGTGATTGCAATCTGGGTTCTCTCGCTCATTTTGATTTTTATCCGGGTCCGGTATATTTCCATCGTCTATGCGGTCGGTTTGCTCGGCATTTTGCACGCGGTCGCCGTACAGTATCCCGATTTTTTGTCGGACGGCCGTTGGGATTGGCTTGGCCGCGCCCTGCTCGATGTTCATATGCCGTCCTTGCTGATCGCCGTTGCGCTTCTGCAAGCGGTGGAAGCCTTCCTTGTGCGCAGAAATCATGCGCGCTCGGCGCTTCCGCTGTATCTCCAAGGCAAGCGGGGGCATGTGATCGGCGGATATGAGCTGCGGGAATTCTGGCCCGTGATCTTGTTTTTGGCCGTGCCGATGCACACCGACGGCTCGATCCTGTCCTGGTCGCCTCTGTGGGGCGGGGATTTATGGTCGGGCGGTTGGACGGTATTGGCGCTGCCCGCCGTCATCGGGTTCGCCGAGATGACGGTGTCCCGACTGCCCGGGGACAAGGCGCGGCGAAGCGCCGCGCGGCTGCTCGGATTCAGCGCGATATTGCTTGTTTTATCGGCCTTTGCCGAATGGTGGCCGCCCATGACCGTCGTCGCTTCGGTGCTGTGCGTCGCCGGGCGCGAAGCGCTGCTCGTTTTCAGCCGCGAGGAGGAAATGCGCAAGAGCCCGCGATTCGTTCACGATGAAAGAGGGCTGATGATTTTGGCTGTGCTGCCGTCCAGCCCGGCCGCCGAAATGGGGATCCAGGCGGGGGAAATCATTCATAAGGTCAACGGCGATCGGGTCCGGACCAGGGAGGAGTTTCACCAGGCTTTAAGGATCAATTCGGCGTTCTGCAAGCTGGAAATTTTGAATCTGGAAGGGCAGAGCAAATTTTTGCAGCGGGCGATGTTTTCCGACCAGCATCATCAGTTGGGAATTTTGCCGGCGCCGGACCGGAATGAGCGCGATTCGCTCAAGAACAGGCAGACGGGCATCGTCGCTTTTTTGCGTTCAAGGCAGTAAACCCCATTTGCAACAGCACATGAAAAAAGGTATAATAAACGGGAACACGTATTCCTGTTTATTTTTTTCGATAAGGGTTCGAGCGATACGGAGGGCATACGGATGAACGACATTCCGTTGAATGAGAGCAAATTCAAACTGGTTTCCGACTACGATCCGCAAGGCGATCAGCCCGCGGCCATTAAACAGATTGTCGAAAGCATACGAAGCGGTAAAAGGGATCAAACTTTGCTTGGCGCCACCGGAACGGGCAAGACGTTTACCGTGGCCCAGGCTGTGGCCGAATTGAACCGGCCCGTGCTGGTGATCGCCCACAACAAAACGTTGGCCGCGCAGCTCTGCAGCGAGTTCAAGGAATTTTTCCCCCACAATGCGGTGGAATATTTCGTCAGTTACTATGATTACTATCAGCCGGAGGCTTACATTCCTTCGTCGGATACATATATCGAGAAAGATTCCAGCATCAACGACGAGATCGATAAGCTGCGGCACTCCGCCACCAGCTCGTTGTTTGAACGGCGCGATGTGATCATCGTATCCAGCGTGTCCTGCATTTACGGTTTGGGTTCGCCTACGGAGTACCGCGATCTGGTGCTGTCTCTGCGCGTCGGTATGGAGCGTCCGAGAAACGAAATTTTGCACAAATTGGTCGATATCCAGTATCAGCGCAACGATATCAACTTTGTGCGCGGCACTTTCCGCGTCAGGGGCGACGTCATTGAAATCTTTCCCGCTTCCCGCAGCGAACAGGCATTGCGGGTTGAATTGTTCGGCGACGAGATCGAACGGATTACGGAAATCGACGTGCTCACCGGGGAGATCGTCGGGGAACGGGAGCATGTGGCGATATTTCCGGCTTCCCACTTCGTCACCCATGAGCAGACGATGAAAAAGGCGATCGTGAACATAGAGCGCGAGTTGGAGGAGCGGCTGGCCGAGTTCCGCAGCCAGGGCAAGCTTCTGGAAGCGCAGCGTTTGGAGCAGCGGACCCGATACGACCTGGAAATGATGGCGGAGATCGGCTTCTGCTCTGGGATCGAGAACTATTCCGGTCCGTTGACCTTCCGCGAGAGGGGAGCCACGCCGTACACGCTGCTGGATTACTTCCCCGACGACATGCTGGTCGTCATCGACGAGTCGCACGTGACGCTGCCTCAGATTCGCGGGATGTTCAACGGCGATAAGGCGAGGAAGGAAGTGCTGGTGGAGCATGGCTTTCGCCTTCCTTCGGCGCTGGATAACCGCCCGTTGCGGTTTGAGGAGTTTGAAGAGAAGGTCCATCAGATCCTGTACGTCTCCGCCACGCCCGGGCCTTACGAATTGGAGAAATGCCCGGAGATGATCGAGCAGATTATCCGCCCCACCGGGTTGATCGATCCGAAGGTGGAAGTGCGTCCGACGAAGGGGCAGATCGACGATCTGATCGAAGAAATCAGAATTCGGGTCGATCGGGACGAACGCGTGCTGGTGACCACCCTGACCAAGAAAATGTCGGAGGATTTAACCGATTATTTGAAGGAGATCGGAATCAAAGTCCAGTATCTTCATTCCGACATCAAGACGCTGGAAAGGATGCAAATATTGCGCGACCTGCGGCTGGGAACCTTCCACGTGCTGATCGGCATCAATTTGCTGCGGGAAGGCTTGGACTTGCCCGAGGTGTCGCTGGTTGCGATTCTGGATGCCGACAAGGAGGGCTTTTTGCGGTCCGAGCGCTCGCTGATTCAAACGATCGGCCGCGCGGCGAGAAACGCCGAGGGCAGCGTGATCATGTACGGCGACAGCATCACCGATTCGATGGACCGGGCGATCCGGGAGACGGAAAGAAGAAGGAGCATACAGCTTCAATATAACGAGCGCCACGGCATTACGCCCCAAACGATCCGCAAAAAAATCCGCGATGTGATCGAGGCGACCAAGGTGGCCGAACAGAAGACGGATTATTTGACGGGAAAGCAAACGTCGAAGATGTCGGGGAAAGAAAGAGCCAAGCTGATGGAACGGTTGGAGAAAGAAATGAAGGAAGCGGCCAAAAACTTGCAGTTTGAGCGGGCGGCGGAACTGCGGGACGCCTTGTTGGAACTGAGAGCATGACCGGAGCGTGTGTTTAAAAGTGTGATGAAAAAGCGGCGTAAGGGCGGGGCATGGGTTGGAGAAATGCCAGTGTCGCCTTTGCCCGCGGATTTCTCCCTGTATAGAGCTGGAAATCGGGAAATCTGCGGGCAACTGTGCTCGGAAACCATCGGAAAGGATGATCCTTTTTGGCAAAGGATAATATTGTTATTAAAGGCGCCCGGGTTCACAATCTGAGAAATATCGATGTGACGATTCCGCGCGACCGTTTCGTCGTGTTGACGGGCTTGAGCGGATCGGGAAAATCCTCGCTGGCGTTTGACACGATTTACGCCGAAGGGCAGCGAAGATACGTGGAGTCGCTGTCGGCTTATGCCCGGCAATTTCTCGGGCAGATGGACAAGCCGGACGTGGATTCCATCGAAGGGCTGTCTCCGGCCATTTCGATCGATCAAAAAACGACCAGCCGAAATCCCCGATCCACCGTTGGAACCGTGACGGAGATCTACGATTATTTGCGCCTGCTGTTCGCCCGCATCGGGCGGCCGCATTGTCCGCAGCACAAGCTGGAGATCACCTCGCAAACCGTGGAGCAAATGATCGACCGGATCATGGAGCTTGCCGAAGGGACGAGAATCCAGATTTTGGCGCCGCTCGTTTCCGGACGGAAGGGTGAGCACACCAAGCTGTTGGCGGACGTTCAAAAGCAGGGGTATGTGCGGGTAAGGGTAAACGGGGAAATCCGCGATCTGTCCGAGCAAATCGACCTTGAGAAAAACAAGAAGCACCGCATCGAAGCCGTCGTCGACCGGATCGTGGTCAAGGAGGACGTTCGTTCGCGCCTGGCCGATTCCCTGGAAACCGCCTTGAAGCTGAGCGGGGCTCAGGTGATCGTGGATGTCATCGGGCAGGAAGAACTGCTGTTCAACTCCAAATTGGCATGTCCGGTCTGCGGATTCAGCATCGAGGAGATGGCCCCCCGGATGTTTTCGTTCAACAGCCCTTACGGGGCTTGTTCGGAATGCGACGGTCTGGGCAGCAAAATGATTGTCGATCCTGAATTATTGATCCCCGACCCCGGTTTAACGATCGACCAGGGGGCGTTCCGGGCTTGGGCGGGCAGCACTTCGAACTACTATCCGCAGTATTTGGCCGCGGTTTGCGATCATTACGGAATTCCGAAGAACGTGCCCGTCAAGAAGTTGTCCAAGGAGCAAATGGACAAGCTGCTGTATGGGACGGGCCATGAGAAGGTCAAATTTCGTTATCAGAACGATTTTGGGATCACCCGGGAGGCGATGGTGGCTTTCGAGGGAATTATCCCCAACCTGGAGCGCAGATACCGGGATACGGCGTCCGGCGGCATCCGCGAATATATCGAGGGCTACATGAGCGCCAGCCCTTGCCAATCCTGCAAGGGGGAGAGGTTGAAGCCGGAGGTGCTCGCCGTCACCATACACGGGAAAAGCATCGCGTATGTGACTCGGCTTTCCATCAGCGAAGCCAAGGATTTCTTCGAGCACCTTGAATTGAACAGCAAAGAGGCGGCGATCGCGCATTTGGTTTTGCGGGAAATCAACGCCAGGCTCGGGTTCCTCGTCAACGTCGGGCTCGATTATTTGAGCCTGAGCCGCGCCGCGGGAACGCTGTCCGGCGGGGAGGCGCAGCGCATTCGCCTGGCCACGCAGATCGGGTCCAGTCTGATGGGCGTGCTGTATATTCTCGACGAGCCGAGCATCGGGCTGCATCAAAGGGACAACAACCGATTGCTGCAAACGTTGAAGGACATGCGCGATCTGGGCAATACGCTGATCGTCGTCGAACACGACGAAGACACGATGCTGGCGGCGGATTATATTATCGATATCGGCCCGGGTGCGGGCATTCACGGCGGGAAAGTCGTCGCCGCGGGCACCCCGGAGGAGATTATCCACAACCCGGATTCCCTGACCGGACGATATTTGAGCGGGAAAAAATTTATCCCGATTGCGGAGAAGCGGCGCAGCATCGGCGCGAAGTGGCTGGAAATCAAAGGCGCGGCGGAAAACAATCTCCGCGGGGTCAATGTCAAGATTCCGATCGGCGTGTTCACCTGCGTGACCGGCGTCTCGGGATCGGGAAAAAGCAGCTTGGTGAACGAAATTTTGTATAAATCGCTGGCCAGGGATTTGAACGGAGCGAAAACCCGCCCCGGGAAATATAAATCGATTCGCGGGCTGGAGCATATCGAGAAGGTCATCGACATCGACCAATCTCCGATCGGGCGCACGCCGCGGTCCAACCCGGCCACCTACACCGGCGTGTTCGACGATATCCGCAACGTGTTCGCCACCGTTCCCGAAGCGAAAATTCGCGGTTACGCGAAGGGGCGCTTCAGTTTCAACGTCAAAGGCGGCCGCTGTGAAACCTGCTGCGGAGACGGCATTATCAAGATCGAAATGCATTTTCTTCCCGACGTTTACGTGCCCTGCGAGGCGTGTAAAGGAAAACGGTATAATCGGGAAACGCTGGAGGTTCACTATAAAGGGAAAAGCATATCCGATGTGTTGGACATGACGATTGAGGACGCTTGCGAATTTTTCAAAAATATTCCGCGCATTCATCGCAAGTTCCAAACATTGCTCGATGTAGGGCTGGGCTACATGAGGGTGGGTCAGCCCGCGACCACGCTGTCCGGAGGAGAAGCCCAACGGGTCAAGCTGGCGTCGGAGCTGTATCGGCGCAGCACGGGAACCACCTTGTACATTTTGGACGAACCGACGACGGGTTTGCATATGGAGGACATCGACCGCTTGCTGAGGGTGCTGCATCGTTTGGTCGATTCCGGGGAAAGCGTACTGGTGATCGAGCACAACCTGGATGTGATCAAAACCGCCGATTATATTATCGATTTGGGGCCCGAAGGGGGCGATAAGGGAGGAACGATTATTGCCGCAGGGGTTCCCGAGGAGATTGTGAAGGTGAAAAATTCGTACACCGGCGCATTTTTAAAGCCGATTCTTGAACGGGACAAAAAGAGAATGCAAGAAGAAGCCGCACCATCGCCGGAGCAGGAAAATGCGCTGATATAGCGAACCGGGCCAATTGCATGGGTTACGGGGTCACGGTCACGGGTTACGGGGTAATGGAGGTTCAGGGTTTGCCGAGCACTCTGGCGATCGATTCGGACAAATTGTACTCCTGAAACGGTTTGACAATAAAGTCCTTGGCCCCCAGAGTGATCACTTCCAGCACCGTTCTGTGAAGTCCGACGGTGGAGCACATGATGATCTTGGCTTCCGGGTCGATTTCGAGAATTCGCTGCACCGCGGTAATGCCGTCCATGTCCGGCATGGTGATGTCCATGATGACCACGTCGGGCTTGTATTTCGAATAAGCTTCGATCGCTTCTTTTCCGGTGGTGGCCTCGCCCGCAACGGAGTGACCTATTTTATAGATGAGTTCTGTCAGCATCGCTCGCATCAGGGCTGTATCATCAACGATTAAAATATTTGCCATTCTCTCGGGGACCTCCAAAAAGCGGTTTGTTTATTTTAGTATACAAAAATTTTCCAGACAAAGCAAAAGAATTGCGTCATTTGCTGAAAAGCGCGATCGATTCGGAAATTATTCACAATCCGTGCCTTTTTAAAAGGGCGGTGAGCAAAACGGCGCAAGGTTCGGATATGGGTTGGAGAAAAGGTGACAAAGTTGTTAAAGATGCATAAATTGACTTGCATTGCACTGCGAGGAAAGATACCATATACTCAGTATAGATGGCGAAAAAGAAGGAGGTCCCCCTGATGTTTCTGGCTGAAGAGACGGCAAAAGCGTTTCAGTTCACCCCGTTCGATATTTTCATGATTTTGTTTACATTGCTGATCGCATACGGGGTATATCGTTTGGCGAAAATGCCTGAGAGAACAAAGTTTGCCTTAGGGTATGCTGTTCTTTGCCTTCTGGTTTTTCTGTTTATAGATTTCCTGATGGTTTTAAGCTGGTTTGGTCTTCTGCAAGGATTCCAGGATCAACTGTTCGGTTGATCGAAGTCAGCCGAAGTCGGCCCGGCCAAGCCCGGTTTTAAAAATGGAGGCTATGTTCTGCAAGGATGGACGCCGCGTTCGGATCAAGCAATTCGGCGGTTGTCCCGGCAGAGGCATAGCTTTCCATGCGTTTTGCCCGACGTGCGGATGCGGAGCATGGTTTTCCCTGCCGCGGCGGCACAAGGATCGGGCATGCCGGCGCGGTATGCTTGCGCTTGCGTCGCCCCGCATAAATCTCCAAACTTCGGATGGATGATTCCGCCCCGCTTAGGTCCAGTTTTCCGATCGCCGCTGCCCACCGATGTCCTCATTTCATAATTTTGTCAGGAAGAAATCCGAGGCAAAAATGATCGCCTCCGTTTCACCAACCGCTGCTCAGCCGGTGTTCAACCGACGCCTGACTGATGCCCGACCGCTCCTCAGCCGGTGTCCAATCGGTGTTTAACCGGCACCCAACTGATGCTAAACCGCTGCCCGGCCGCTCCTCAGCCGCCAATGCCTAACCAGTGACCAATTCCTTGCCCAACCGCTGCCCAACGCTGCTCAGCCGGTCCTCAACCGGTCCTCAACCGGTCCTCAACCCTTGCCCGACTGCTGCTCAACCTTGCGTGGCTTTTTTCATCATACTTCAAAAGCGCGGCGCGGCTGGTTTTCGTCACACTTCCAGGCAACGGAAATTTAGAAGGAAAAATGCCTGTTAAATCGCTCAGTTTTGTAAATTTTCGTAGATTAGCGGGAAAAACGCCTTTTAATTTTGATCAAACAACCATTTTTAAATCATTTGGACGGAATTAAAGGGAGGTTTTCCCGTTAAGTTTGGCTCGACGGGCCAATGTTGGAAAATTAAAGGGAGGTTTTCCTTTTAGGGAGGCCGGCGAAAAGCCTGAACAGTCCACGAACAAATCAAATGATGTTAAAATATATAAAAACGATGGAAAAGAACAGGCTGATCCAACTGGTCCATATGTGCTTTGGAGCGTCCAGGCACCCAATCCCGTATGTTTCGAATGATCGATATGGAAGCAGAGGTTCCGTCATACCACCTCTTTTGAAAAATAGGCGCAATTGACAACCAATCTTGCAGTTGATCACCAATCTCGCAGTTGAAATTGACAGCCTTTCGCAGATAACATAGACTTGAATTTAGCAATCGAATTCGCGGAGGCGAAATGGAATTTTGAGACATTCAATCGATCGGTGGAGGCATGTGTTCAAGCTGGACCCGGATCGTCCGATCGGGGATTCGGCTTTGGAGCAAATTTGCCTTTCCGGTTCGGATGCCGTGATCGTGGGAGGAACCCGGGGGATTACATACGCCAATACGGCGGAACTGTTGCTGCGCATTCGTCGGTACGACATCCCCTGCGTTCTGGAGGTTTCCGATCAGGCGGCGATTGTCGATGGTTTCGATCTGTATTTTATCCCGATCGTGCTCAATTCCGCTTCCTCCGAATGGATGGTCGGCCGCCATCAGCAGGCCGTCAGGCAATATGGGAGCTTGCTGCCCTGGGAACGGGTCGTCGCCGAGGGGTATGTGATCCTGAATGGGCAATCGGCCGCGGCGCAAGTTACCTCCGCCCGCACGGAAATGGATGAGGCGGACGTGCTGGCTTATGCCCGGACGGCGGACAAGCTGTTCCGTTTTCCGATCTTTTATGTGGAATACAGCGGCGCGTTCGGGCGGATGGACTGGGTTAAACGGTCCGCCGCCGTGCTGGAGCAGGCGAGGCTGTTTTACGGCGGGGGCATCGACAGCGCGGAAAAAGCGCGGGAAGCTTCCCGGGCGGCCGATACGATCGTGGTGGGGAACGTCATTTACGACGATTTGCGGCAGGCGCTGGAGACCGTCTCCGCCGTGCTGGAACGATAGAAGGTGACGCCCCTTGCAGTGCAAGTTTAAACTATTGAGGAAGGTTACGAGTTCATGACACAAAATCATTCCATCGCCGAGGCGATTCAAAAGTTAAACCCGCAGCAGCAGGAGGCGGTCCGGCATGTGCGCGGCCCGCTCCTGATCGTGGCGGGCGCGGGCAGCGGCAAAACCGCCGTGCTGACGCACCGCATCGCATACTTGATCGACTCCGGGGCCGCCGCGCCCTGGAGCATTCTGGCGATCACGTTCACTAATAAGGCGGCGCGCGAAATGCGGGACCGGGTGTCCGCATTGGTTGGAGCGAAGGGCGAGGATATCTGGGTATCCACCTTTCATTCCATGTGCGTCCGCATACTGCGCCGGGATATCGAACGAATCGGTTATTCGTCCAGCTTTTCGATTCTCGATTCGACCGACCAGCTTTATGTCGTGAAAACGTGTCTGAAGGAGCTGAACATCGATGTCAAGCGCTTCGACCCGAGGGCGATTCACTCGATCATCAGCAGCGCCAAGAACGAATTGATCTCGGCCGAGCAGTACGAGCGGCAGGCTTCGGGCTATTCGGAGGAAATGGCGGCCAAAGTGTACCGCTTGTATCAGCAAAAATTAAAAAGCAGCAACGCGCTCGATTTCGACGATTTGATCATGGTCGCGATTCGGTTGTTTCATGAAGTGCCGGAGGTGCTGGAATACTATCAGAAGAAGTTCCGCTACGTCCATGTGGACGAGTACCAGGACACGAACCGCGCCCAATACCGGCTTTGCCGAATGCTTTCGGAAGGGCACGGGAATATTTGCGTGGTCGGGGACAGCGATCAGTCGATTTATCGTTGGCGCGGAGCGGACATCACCAATATTTTAAATTTTGAGAAAGACTATCCTGCGGCGCGGGTCATTTTGCTGGAGCAAAACTACCGCTCCACCTCAAACATATTGAATGCGGCCAATCAGGTCATTTCCCACAATCGGGGAAGAAAGCCGAAAAACCTGTGGACCGATCGCGGCGCGGGGAGCAAGCTGGTCGGCTACCAGGCGGATTCGGAGCATGACGAGGGATATTTCGTGGCCAGGGAGATCGGAAAAAACCGCAGGAACGGCCTGAAATACGGCGATCAGGCGATTTTGTACCGCACCAATGCGCAATCGCGGGTGATCGAGGAAATTTTGATCAAATCGGATATCCCTTATCAAATTGTGGGCGGCATTCGCTTCTACGATCGCAAGGAAATCAAGGACATCCTCGCCTATTTGCGGCTGATTTCCAACCCCGACGACGATGTCAGCCTGGCCCGCGTCATCAATGTGCCCAAGCGGGGCATCGGCGCGACCACGCTGGAGAGGCTGGAGGTGGCCGCCTCGGAGCGCCAAATATCGATGTTTGCGCTGCTGGGGCGGGAGGAGAGCGCCGATGTGGGCGGCAGAGCCGCCGGCGCGCTGGCGGAGTTCAGACAACTGCTGGACAACCTCGGTTCCATGGCGGAATATTTGAGCGTCACCGAACTGACGGAAAAGATGCTGGAGATGACGCAGTACCGGATGGACCTGATTCGCGAAGGAACGATCGAGGCCAAATCGCGGTTGGAGAATATCGAGGAGTTTCTGTCGGTGACGCAGGATTTCGAGAAGCGCAACGAAGACGCGTCATTGCTTGCGTTCCTGACGGATTTGGCGCTGATCTCCGATATCGACAGGATGGACGAGACCGGCGAAGGAGAGGAGCATGACGCCGTCGTGCTCATGACGCTGCACAGCGCCAAAGGGCTCGAATTTCCGGTCGTGTTTATGATCGGGATGGAGGAGGGGATTTTCCCTCATGGCCGGGTGGTTGGCGACGACGAGGAGTTGGAGGAGGAACGGCGGCTGGCCTATGTCGGCATTACCCGGGCCAAGCGGCAGCTTTTCCTGACCTGCGCCAAAACGCGGATGCTGTATGGAAGGACGAGCGCGAATCCCGCTTCCCGCTTCTGGCGGGAAATCCCCGAGGACGTGATCGACATGGCGTCTCCGGCTCGCGGCCCGGCCGATTGGAGGGGATCCGGCTCTTCGCATGCCGGGTATGCGGCCGCGGGAATGGCCGCAACAAAACCGGCGCCGCGCGCGTCAAGCATAAGCGGGGATGTCAAAGCGGGGGACCCGCAGGAATGGCGCGCCGGCGAGAAGGTATCCCACGGCAAGTGGGGCACCGGCGTGGTCGTTTCCGTCAAGGGGCAGGGGGACGATATGGAATTGCAGGTCGCCTTCCCGGCGCCGACCGGGATCAAGCGTCTGCTGGCCAAGTTTGCCCCGATTGCGAAAGCGTAGCCCGGTTCAAAAAGGTGGCAGCCCGTGCGCTGCTTTTTGGAGGAGATGTGTAGTGGCAAAGAAGAATCGTCTGAGCTCGATCCTGTTTTCATGCGGCATGGCTGCCGTCCTGTGCCTGTTCGCCCTGTTGCAGCCGTTTGCGGCGCAGCAGGCCCACGCGTCGGCCGCATCCGCGGCGCGGCAAATTCAAGTCGTCCTGGGCAAGCAAGTGATGCATTTCGAGGTGCTGGCCCCATATATGACGAACGATACGGTGTATGTGCCGCTGAGGGAATGCTTGCAGCAGATGGGCTACACGGTCAGCTACGCCAACAGGCAGATCGTTTACCGAAAAGGCGGCCAGGGCGGCGTCATCGACATGACGGCGCAAACGCTGACGACGAATGAGCCCGGCGCGCAGCCCCGGAGCCTGAGCTTCGCCGAAGTCCGGAACAGCACCGCCGTGCCGGTGCGGGAGCTCTCCGGCATGCTGAACAAGCGGGTGGTGTGGGATGGCGAGGCGCAGGCGGTGCTGATCGATTCGCCGTATTCGCAAATCGCGGTCGATGTGCCGGTGCTGATGTATCATTATTTGGCCCCGGCGGACAGCATTACCGACAAGAAGAACAACGCGATGCTGCCGGTGGAAAATTTCAATCGGGGCATGGACTATTTGCATGAGCAAAAATATTATACGGCGACGCTGGATGAGTTGGAGCGCTATGTCCGGGGCGAGTTGGCGCTTCCGAAGAAAACGGTTGTGATCACGTTTGACGATGGGTATCAGAACAATTACATTTACGCTTATCCCGTGATGAAGAAGTACGGCTTTCACGGCGCGCTTTTCCCGATCGGGGCGCACATTCCCGACCAAACCGCCGTTTTCAATCCGGATGTAAACACCCATCTTTCTTTTGAAGAAATCGAAAAATGCAAGGATGTATTCGAGTTTCACAGCCATACTTACGATCTGCACCAAAAAATGACGATCAACGGGCGCAGCCGCGCGATGACGATTGATCCGGGCCTGCTGCAAAAAGACATCGGACTGATGAAGAAGATCATCGATACCCCGTACATTTGTTATCCCTATGGAGATTTCGATGAGCGCATGCTGGGAATACTGAAGCAAAACGGGTACCGGATGGGATTTACCGTGCGCCCGGGAACGGTTCATCCGGGGGATGATCCGATGACGCTGAACCGGCTGACGGTGAGCACCGCGACCGATCTGGCCGCGCTGTTGGGCGGCCCGCCCGCGTCGTCGTCCGGCGATGCCGATTCGTAAAGGAGCGATCGATCCGACTGTGGAAAATAAACTGGAACTCATGAAGCGATTAATTGAAGAAATCAATCGGCACAACTATGCTTACTACACGTTGGACAGCCCCAAGCTGGAGGATCGGGAGTACGACGCCTTGTATGACCGGCTGGTCGCTCTGGAGAAAGAAACGGGAACCGTATGGCCGAATTCGCCGACGCAGCGGGTGGGCGGCGAGCTGCTCAAAGGATTTGAGCAGCATCGGCATATGGCGCCTTTATGGAGTCTGGACAAAGCGCAAACGCTGGAGGATCTCCAGGCGTGGCATGTCCGCGCGCAAAAAAAGGTGTCCGACTACAACGCCAATCGCGGCGAGGAGGAGCTGCTGCCGCCGCTCTCGTTTGTGGTGGAGTTGAAATTCGACGGGTTGACGTTGAATTTGACCTACGAGCGCGGGGAGCTGGTCCAGGCGGCCACGCGCGGCAACGGCGCGGTCGGGGAAAGCATTTTGCCCCAGGTGAAAACGATCCGCTCGGTACCGCTGCAAATCGAGGACAAGGAAGGAAAAATCGAGGTGCAGGGCGAAGGCATCATGCGGCTGTCCACGCTGGAGGAATACAACAAGACGGCGGCCGAGCCGCTCAAAAACGCCCGCAACGCGGCGGCCGGAGCTTTGCGCAATTTGAATCCGAAGGCGACCGCCGAACGGAAGCTGGACGCTTTTTTTTATAATGTGGGTTACTCGGATCATGTCCAGTTCGGGAACCATGAGGAAATGGTGGAGTTTCTCAAACGGAATTATTTCAAGGTGAATCCCCATGTGACCTTTGTCGATACGATCGAGCAAGTGCTGGATGAAGTGAAGCGGGTCGAAGCGATGCGCCACGATCTGGATTACCTGATCGACGGGGCGGTGGTCAAAATCACCGACATGAGAACGCGGCAGGCGCTCGGCTACACGGACAAGTTTCCGCGTTGGGCGATCGCCTACAAGTTCGAGGCGGAGGAAGCGACCACCGTGCTGGAATCGGTTGCCTGGGAAGTCGGCCGCACGGGCAAATTGACGCCGGTGGCGACGGTCGAGCCGGTGGAGCTGGCCGGGGTGACGGTGCAAAAATGCACGCTGAACAACATTGGCGACATCGAGCGGAAAAATTTGAAGCACGCGTTGGGCAGCCTGGTGTTCATCCGCCGCTCCAACGATGTGATCCCGGAAATATTAAGCAAGGTCACGGACGAAGCGGACGGCGGGGAAATCGTCTATCCCGAGCGGTGTCCGGCGTGCGGCTCGGAGCTGGAGCAGCGGGGGGCGCATATTTTTTGCAACAACAAGCAGGCGTGTCCTCCGCAGCTCATCGGACGGATCACCCATTTCGCCTCCAGGGACGCGATGGATATCGAGACGTTCAGCGTGATGACCGCGGAGCAGCTTTACCGGGAGCTTGACGTTCGCGATCCGGCCGATCTATACGACTTGGCCTTCGACGATTTGATCCGGCTGGAGCGCTTCGGGGAGAAGAAGGCCAACAATTTGCTCGAAGCGATTGAGCGAAGCAAGTCGCGCGATCTCGCTTCCTTCCTGTTCGGGTTGGGCATCCCCAACACCGGAAAGTCGACGACCAAAACGCTGGCCGCGCATTTCGGGGGCTTGCAGCCGTTGGAAGCGGCGTCGCGGGAGCAACTGGCCGAATTGCCCGACATCGGCGATATCGTGGCTGAAAGCATCGTCCAATTTTTTGCCGATCCGGCGATGCGGCGCAGCATCGAACGGATGCTGACGGCGGGCGTGCAGCCCCGGACGGAGGCCGCAACCGCGCGCGCCGTCGCGGCGGACAGCCCTTTTCACGGGAAAACCGTCGTGTTGACCGGGACGTTGAGCGCGATGAGCCGCGACGAAGCGGCTCGCAAGCTGGAGGCGCTCGGGGCCAAGGTCACCGGGAGCGTATCCCGGAAGACCGATTTTGTGATCGCCGGCGAACAGGCGGGCAGCAAGCTGGCCAAGGCGCGGGAGCTCGGCGTCGCGGTGATCGACGACGAGCGGGAGTTTCTCGGCATGCTGGGCGAGGCGTGAGCGGCGGATCGGCTTG
>CAYYCV010000005.1:16415-28446 GCA_964470405.1 uncultured Caryophanales bacterium | reverse complement strand
GACGAGCGGGAGTTTCTCGGCATGCTGGGCGAGGCGTGAGCGGCGGATCGGCTTGGAAATGCAAATATACAGACACCGGATGGGCCGTTTTCTCATAAAAATAAATGAAGCGGGCCGGCATCAGACTTATTTTTGGCGGGAATGCGGAAATGGAAGTTTAAAAGGATAGAATTCCAGCCATACTGGAAGTAAGGCCGAGAGACAAGAAGGTGAGAAAATGATTAACGATATGGAAAGGCCGTGCTGCATTATTTGCGGCGAGCAGCGCGGGGAAGGCATCCAGATCTGCTCGGAATTTATTTGCGTCGATTGCGAGGCGGAAATCTTGCGAACCGATGCGCAGGATGCGAAGTACCCTTTTTTCATTCATCGGATGCGGCGAATTTGGTATAAGGAGAATGCGTGAGAAACGCCTTGCCTTTTGCCGTCTTCGTCCCGCTTATCCGGCTATGCGCCCGAAGTAGTCCGCAACCTGCCGATCCCAGCGGCTTTGCGTGTCTTGCAAGTCGCTTTTGATGACGGCGATATCTTCTTGGTGCGCATCCATATAAAAAGTCGCGTTGCGAATCAGAATGTTTTTGTAGGCGAGGATCGATTCGTTAAACCGCGATATGATCATGTTCCGATCATAGGTTTGAGACGGCGTGTCCGAATAAGCGACGCGATTCCCGACAGCGGCGGGCAAATAAATCAAATCCAAATACACCACAATTTTAGAGTCGTCCGAAGCGTATACGATTCTATTTTGGTTGCTTTGGTTTGGTTTCGCGGCATGGTCTTCCACTTTTCTATAGTTCGTCAAGTTGAAGTTTTGGACCATATCCAGATAAATCCGGCGGTACTCGTTATAGGAAAAAACCCCGTTTTTTTCTTCTTCGTTTGTTGCGCTATGTTTTCGTTCCTGTGTCGTTTGCGAAGATTGGCATGATTTGCAAGCCGATAAAGCTGCCATGAGAGCCGTTGCCAATATGATTTTTTTCAAAATGCAGTCCTCCATCTAAAGGTGTCCATTCTTCGATATATCCATATATTACTATAATGTAAAGAAGGGTAAAAAGGTATAAATGCCCAATTACAAGTCATAAAAAATAAAGGAACTGGTACTATAGTACCGATTTCAGCCTGCCAATTCGACAAAATTCGACCTTCAATCGACGGGCGCAGCCGGCGTTTGGCTTAGAGGGGCCTGGGTTCGACAAAGTCCGGCAGTTCGGTTGCGGATGGGTGAAAAAGTCGAAGGATCGATGGACGGAAAAAAGAAGGGCAAAAAGAAGGGCAAAAAGAAGGGCAAAAGAAGGTGAAGGTGATTTTTGCATCGTTTCTCCATCCAGACCCAAGCTCCGCACCGCTTTTACACCGTATTTCACCGCATTTTTAAAGAGTGTATTCAAAATGGTATTTAAAATGCCGAGACCGGGCTATCCTCTTTCTCCTCCGCGCCCTTTTTGAACACGCTCTTAAATCAACCCGCCTTTGGTTTATAGCGGATCCACGCCTTGTTTCTGCAATCTCCGGTACATCATTAGGCTTTCTTTGAGAAACACCGCCTCATTGGACGTCAGCTTTTCGACTTCATCGCCCAGTAAAGCCGTGTTTTTTAAATTTTGCAACATGTGCGGGACGTCGGTTCGGCCGAGCAAATAATCCACACTGACGTTAAAAAGGTCGCCCAGCATGATCAAGGTGGCATTGTCCGGTTGATTTTTATCGTTTTCATACATTGAAATGGAGGATTTAGCCACATTCAAATAGGCGGCCAGGTCGATCTGCTTCATTTTTTTGGCTTTTCTCAGGCTGCGTAAACGTTGTCCGTTCACAAGGATCATCCTTCATGTTGGTTTCAGGTATAGCATGTTGGTTTCGGGCATAGTCGGCTTCAAGCCTATTTAGATTGTACATGGAAAATGAACTCATTCAGAGATGAGAAGAATAAAGGTCAAAATAAATGAATTAATTCATTGATTAATTAGAATTAGTGCGATACGATGATCAATAGTTCATTTATAATGAACTTTTTTCGATTGATTTATACGCTGGGAGGATGGAAATGATACACTCTGACGTGCCGTTATGGTTTATCCTGCTGCTTCTGCCGGCCGTGCCTTTGGCGTTTGTTATGGAATACAATCATCGCAAGCGCAACCGAGGCAAAGAAGCGCAAAAACATCACGGCGTGAAATAGTCGCCTTCGTCGGATGCCCCGGGACGGCGGGCGTGTGTGGGAGCGGGCGTGCAGGGAATGGGCATGCGGGAAACCGGCGTATGGAGAGCGGGCCTGTCGTGGAGTTGGACGGCAGAGAACATGAACCGCCGGAGCCAATCTAAAGAAAATGATGCAGACGGACCGACTTTCCTGGAAAAATGCCTGTTAAATAGCTCGGTTTGGCGAGTTTTCATCGATTAACGGGAAAACCTCCTTCTAATTTTGGATAAACCACCGCTTTTATATAATTTGAACAAAATTAAAGGGAGGTTTTCCCGCTAAGTTTGGCCTGACGGGCCATTTTAGAAAAATTAAAGGGAGGTTTTCCTGTTAGAAGTATGATAAAAGAACAGGTGGCTCCGTGCTTTGGGCACAGGTTTTCGATCGCTGTTGTACGCTGATTTCCCATCAAACGACTGGAGAAAATATAGCGCGCAATGGTTGTCGCCGACCTCGGCTGTCTCGAAAACCCGGGAGATCAGCCTCGGCCGCGCTGAAAGCCGGGGGGATCGGCAAAATTGAATGCCGCTGTAAAACGAAAAAAATTGAAGATATGAGAAGAAAATCTATTCATATTGCAGTTTCATGAATCTTTCGAAATGAAAAAAAGGAATTCGAAAGGAAGTCGGGAATTACATCTATAAAAGCCGCAGCGAATCGATCGAAAGCCACAGCACGTCAATCGAAAAAAGCCGCAGCACATCAATCAATGGAAGGAAGATATAGATGGACCACGCCCAAGCGCCCTTGTACGACAAGCTGGTGTCGCATGCTTTCGGCCAACCGGCCAGCTTTCACGTTCCCGGGCACAAGTTCGGGGCCGGTCTCGACCCCGACGCGGCCGATGTCTTCCGCCGCATCATGACGATAGATTGCACCGAAATCAGCGGGCTGGACGATCTTCATTCCCCCCGGGGCGTAATCGATCAGGCGCAGCGGCTGGCCGCGGATTGTTTCGGCGCGGAGCGCACCTTTTTTCTGGTGGGCGGCAGCACCGTCGGCAATCTGGCGCTGGTCCTGTCCCTGTGCGGAGCAAACGATCTGCTGATCGTGCAGCGAAACGTGCATAAATCGGTGATCCACGGATTGATGCTGGCGGGGGCCCGCGCGGTATTTTTGCCGCCGCGCTGGGATGCGCGCACCGGCCAGGCGACCGGCGTCGCGGCAGAGGATGTGGAGCGCGCGCTGCGCTTGTATCCCGAGGCGAAAGGGGTGTTCGTCGGCAACCCGAACTATTACGGGATGGGCGTCCGGCTGGAGCCGATCGTCGAAGCGGCCCATGCCCGCGGCGTGCCGCTGGTCGTGGACGAAGCCCACGGCGCCCACTTCGGCTTTCACCCGCAGGTGCCGGCTTCCGCCATGTCCTGCGGCGCGGACGCTTCCGTTCAGTCCACGCATAAAATGCTGACGGCGATGACGATGGGAGCGATGCTGCATTTGCAGGGAGACAGGCTGGATCGCGAACGGATCGCGCGGCGGCTGTCGCTGCTGCAAAGCTCCAGCCCCTCCTATCCGATCATGGCGTCGCTCGATTTGGCGCGGCGGCAAATGCGGCGGTACGGCGCGGATTGGATCGAACGCGGGCTGGAGGCGGTGGCGGAGTTCAAGCGCCTGCTGAACCGGCTTCCCGGTTTTGAAGCGCCGGTCGATGCGCCCGGGCCGCCCGGCTCTGCGGGCGGGGCCCACGAAACGCAAGATCCTTTCAAGGTCGCCGTGCGCGCCCTGTCCCCGGCCTTGTCGGGTTACCAATTGCAGCGGCGGCTGGAGCGGCAAGGGTGCTTCGTGGAAATGTCCGATCCGCTCCAGGTTTTGCTCGTATTCAGCATCGCTTCGACGCAGGACGACGCTCACCGCTGTTTTGAGGCTTTGCGGCGAATTTCTTGCGATTTCAGCGCAGACCAACAGGAACAACCGCCCTCCGTGGCGAATTTATATCAAATACCGCAATATACCGAAATGACCGCCCCTGTCCAGTTCGATCTGGATCGTCCGGCCGCCTCCGGGCCTCGGCCTCGGCAGACCGCCGTTCGAGCCGTGCGTTTGGAAGAGGCCGCGGGCCGGCAGGCTGCCGAAATGGTCATTCCGTATCCTCCCGGAATCCCCGTCTTGTACGCGGGCGAGCGCGTTACTCCGCAGACGGTCGCTTACTTGTCGGCGCTGTCCCGGCAGGGCGCTTCGTTTCAAGGCGTACAAGACCCGACGTTGCAGACCATCCGAATTTTTGGTGAATGCCGAGATGAAGAAGTCGGACATCGGAGATAAAGAAGTTGACCGCCAAGACGAAGAACAGGAGCAGGGAAGTTGAAAAAATCGATTTTTATCAGTATAGAGGGCGGGGAAGGCGCCGGCAAAAGCTCGCTGATTCGGCGGCTGACGCATTATTTTTCCTCCAGGGGCCTGGAGGTGCTGGCCACCCGGGAACCGGGCGGAGTGAAGATCGCCGAACAAATTCGCGCCATTTTGCTGGACAAGGACAATACCGCCCTGGACGGGCGGACGGAAGCGCTGCTGTATGCCGCCGCCAGAAGACAGCATTGGGTGGAAGTGATCGCTCCGGCGTTGAACGGGGGCAAAGCGGTGCTGTGCGACCGTTTCATCGACAGCAGCCTGGCGTATCAGGGAGCGGCCAGAGGGTTGGGCCTGGACGCCGTTCTGGAAGTGAACCGTTTTGCGATCGGCGACGGCATGCCCGATTTGACGCTGTATCTCGACATCGCGCCGGAGGCCGGACTGGCCCGGATTCACGGCAACCGGCAGCGCGAGGTGAACCGCCTCGATCTGGAGGCGCTGGATTTTCACCGTAGGGTTCGGGAAGGCTACCTTCGGTTGCTGGAACGGTTCCCCGAGCGGATGGTTCTGATTCATGCGGAGCATTCGCCCGATCGGGTGGCCGCGGAAGCCGAAGCCGTTTTGACCGCAAGATGGTTTTCCTGATATTGGTTTTCCCGATATCGGTTTCCCGATGATTTTCCCGATATCGTGCACCCGGCAGGATCGTGTATAATAAACATATAGAAATAGTTCCGGATAGGCGTGTCGAAAAAAAGGGGGGCTCATGATTGAAATTAGTGATTGCGGTAGTCCAGGATAAGGATAGCAACCGGCTGGCGAACGCGTTGGTGCAGGAAGGGTTCCGCGCCACCAAGCTGGCCACGACGGGTGGATTTCTGAGATCGGGCAATACGACGTTTATGATCGGGATCGAGAACGAACGAATGGACGACGTCATTGCGGTGATCAAAGCCAACTGCAAAGTCAGGGACCAGTTGGTCACACCGGTTTCACCCATGGGCGGAACCACCGATTCCTACATTCCTTTTCCGGTCGAGGTGCAGGTTGGCGGCGCGGCCGTCTTCGTTATACCCGTGGAGCGTTTCGAGCACTTTTGATCGGTCGGCGGATGCATTTGACCGGTCGGCGGACGCAGGATGAAGGGGGCTCTGGGGATCATGAAAATTAATCCGCAATGGCGACCTCTGGGAAAAGAGATCAAAAAGCCGGAGCATGCTCCGCCGCATCCCGCGCGCACCGGCGAGTTCGCCGATATGATGAAGCAGCAGGACGAGCAGGCTTCCCGGGAGCAGTTAAAGCGCTTGCTCAAGCAGATCGACGGACAGGCGGACCGCTTGTCCAAGTCGATGACCGTGCGCGAATTAAGAAACTATCGATGGATGGTCAAGCAGTTTCTGGAAGCGACCGTGCGTTTGGGGGTCGGCATCGAGCACACCAAAGGCTGGGATCGGCGCGGCCGCGGCAAGCGGTACAAGCTGTTGAAGGAGATTGATCGCCAATTGCTGGATATGGCGGAGGAGATGCTGGAGAGCGAGCACGGAAGAATCGGCATTTTGCACCGGATCGGCGAGATTCGCGGATTGCTGATCAATTTATCTTTTTGACGATGGAGCGGACGGAAGATGTCATTCGATAGCATCGCGGGTCAGGACAAAGCCAAACAGATGCTCAAAAACGGACTGGAGTTCCGGCGGATTTCCCATGCGTATATTTTTCATGGCCCGGCAGGCACGGGAAAACGCGCGGCGGCCCTGACTTTCGCCAAAGTGCTTTTCTGCTTGGGGCGCGGCAGCGACCCTTGCGGAGAATGCGTGGAATGCCGGAAGGCGGAGCATGGGAACCATCCCGATCTGTATCGGGTCGTGCCGGAGAATGGGACGATTAAAATCGACCGGATTCGGGAGCTGCAGCAGCGTTTTGCCTATCGCTCCCAATCGTCGCGCATGAGGGTTTATATTATAGAAGAAGCGGAACGGATGACGACCCAGGCGGCGAACAGCCTGTTGAAGTTTCTCGAAGAACCGAATTCGAACATCGTCGCCGTATTGTTGACCGAGAATGGACAAGCTTTGCTGCCGACGATCCGGTCCAGGGCGCAGTGGATTCCTTTCAGCCCCGTTCCGCCGAGGCTGATGATCGCCTCTTTCGTTCAGGAAGGGTTCGCGGAACCGCTCGTTCGATCGGCCGTCCACCTGGCGGCCGGTCCCGCCGCGGCCAAGGCGTTGATGGAAACAAACTGGTTTGCAGAACTCCGAAGCATAGTGATACAATTGGTACAAGCATGGAAGGCAAGGCTTCAGGGCGCGCTGCTGCTGATTCAGCAAAAGCTCGCCAAAACCGATTTGATGGATCGCCTGGATATGTTGATGGATCTGTTCATGCTGTGGTTCAAGGACATGATTCATATCCTGGCCAATCGCAAAGCAAACGTCGTTTTTATAGATCAATTGGACTGGATGGGCCCGTATGCCCTTTCCCGGCCGGGGGCGCGGTGGGTGTCCTGCATGGAGCAGGCGGCGGAGACGCGCAAGCGGCTTCGTTTTCACGTGAATCCCCAACTGGCATTGGAGCAATTTATCGTAGCGGTCGAGAGGGGGTAAGACGTTGTTTAGTGTCGTGGGCGTCCGCTTTAAAAAAGCGGGCAAAATATATTATTTCGATCCGTTGGATTTCCCCGTGGAGAAGGAGCAGCATGTCATCGTCGAGACGGCGCGCGGGGTGGAATACGGCAAGGTGGTCGTGGGCCGGATGGAAGTGCAGGAGAACGATGTCGTGCTGCCGTTGAAGAAGGTGATACGGATCGCCGGCGCGGCCGACGCCGATGTGGTGGAAGAAAACAAGGTCGCGGCCAAGAAGGCGTATGCCATATGCATGGACAAAATCAAGGAACACCAGTTGAAGATGAAAATGGTGGATGTGGAATATACATTCGACCGCAATAAAATTATTTTTTACTTTACGGCCGAAGGCCGGGTGGACTTCCGGGAATTGGTCAAGGATCTGGCGGGCATCTTCCGGACGCGCATCGAGTTGCGGCAGATCGGCGTTCGCGACGAAGCGAAGGTCCTGGGCGGCATCGGCCCGTGCGGGAGATTGCTGTGCTGTTCCACCTGGCTCGGGGATTTTGAGCCGGTGTCGATCAAAATGGCCAAAGATCAAAACCTTTCATTGAATCCAACCAAAATTTCCGGCTTGTGCGGCAGGCTGATGTGCTGTCTGAAATACGAGCATGACAATTACGAAAGCGCCAGGGAAGAGATGCCCACGCTCGGAACGCATGTGGTCACCTCGTACGGCGACGGCAAGGTCGTCGGATTGAATATCGGCGATCGCACGCTGAATGTGCAGATTTTCGAGATGAACAAAGTGATGACGTTGCCTTTGGACGATGTCGTGGTCGGGCAGCCTGCGGGATAACCCTTGAATATTATTCTGCGCAGAGGTGGAACAGTGGATAAAAAGGATATTTTTTGGCAAATTTCAGAGATGGAAGAGCAGATGGGGCGCATGCATTCCGACCTGGGATCGTTAAAAAAAAAAGTGATCCTGCTGCTCGAGGACAACAAGCGCCTGGGCATAGAAAATCAACAGTTGCGTAAAATATTGAAAAGTAAAACCGCCCCCGAATCGGAGGAAAAGGAAGATTCCGTTGTCGGCGAAGGGTATGACAATCTGGCCAGATTGTATTATGAAGGCTTTCATATTTGCAACGTTTATTACGGACTCTTGCGAACCGAAGGAGATTGCCTGTTTTGCCTGTCATTCCTTAATAAATGAGACCGCGGGAGCCAAAGGGCCTGCGGTCTTTTCGCAACGGCCGGGCGGACTCGCGCGGATGAAGAGGCGGGTTTATGCGGATCAAGAAGGATGAAAGAATCGACGATTTATTGACGCACCAACTGAAAATTATCCAGAGCGGCGAGGTGTTCAGCTTTTCCATGGATGCCGTGTTGCTGGCGCGGTTTTGCAGCGTGCCGATGAGGGGCAGCATCCTCGATCTGTGCACAGGCAACGGCGTCGTTCCGCTGCTGCTGTCGACCCGGACGAAGGCGTCCGTCGTCGGGGTGGAGATTCAGGAGCGGCTGTGCGATATGGCGCAGCGCAGCGTGCGGCTCAATCGGCTGCAAGACCGGATTCGCATCGTGCACGGGGACCTGAAAACGCTGCCGAAAACGATGGGGTTTGGCTCGTTCGACGCCATCACGGTCAACCCGCCCTATTTGCCGGTCATGGCCGGGGAGCAAAATGTCAACCCCAACGTGGCCGCGGCCCGGCATGAAATTTATTGCACGCTGGAGGATGTGGTGTCCGTTTGCGGCAAGCTGATTCGGGCCGGCGGAAAAGTGTCGATGGTGCATCGCCCTTCCCGGCTTGCGGATATCGTGACCCTGCTGCGGGCGTACCGGCTGGAGCCGAAGCGGGTCCGCTTCGTCCATCCGAGGGCCGATCAGGAAGCCAATATGGTGCTGGTGGAGGCGCTCAAGGACGGCAAGGCGGAGCTTCGCCTTCTGCCGCCGCTGGTCGTCTACGACCGGGATGGGCAGTACGGCCAGGAACTGAAAGATATTTATTTCGGCGGGCGGCCAAATTTGGCGGATACGGAGAGGGATTCCATTGCAAATCCAGAACAGCTTTAAAGAACCGGGCGGCCCCGGCGAGCGGCAAGGCTGCCTGTACCTGGTGGGCACGCCGATCGGGAACCTGGAAGACATCACCTTCCGGGCTGTGCGCATACTGAAAGAAGCGGATTGGGTCGCGGCCGAAGATACCCGCCAGACGGTCAAGCTGCTTCGCCATTTCGACATTTCCACGCGCCTGGTCAGCTATCATGAGCACAACAAGCGCCAGAGCGGACGGCAACTGCTGGACAAAATGCGGCAGGGGCAAACCGTGGCCCTCGTCAGCGACGCGGGGCTTCCGGCGATTTCCGACCCCGGCCATGATCTGGTCGTGCTGGCGATTGAGCACGATGTGCCGGTGATTCCGATTCCCGGCGCCAATGCCGCGCTGACCGCGCTGATCGCGTCCGGCTTGCCGACGGAAGCGTTTCGGTTTGCCGGGTTTCTGCCGCGGCAGCCGCGCAAGCTGGAGCAGGCGCTGCAGCGGTTGAAAAGCGGCCGGGAAACGCTGCTCCTGTACGAATCGCCGCACCGGATCGAAGCCACCTTGGCCGCGATGCTGGCGAATTGGGGAAACCGCCGAATCGTGCTCGCGCGGGAGCTGACCAAGAAATTCGAGGAGTTCGCCCGCGGGCGGCTCGATGAATGTTTGGAAAGGCTGAGGGAAACCGGGGGAAAAGGGGAGTATTGCATCATTGTCGAAGGGGAATCGGAAGAGGCGGCGCTTGCGGACGGAGACGCGCCCTGGTGGAACGGATGGAGCGTGGCGGAGCACGTGGAGCATTATATGAAGCAGTCGAACAGCCGCAAGGACGCGATGAAGCTGGCGGCGGCGGACAGGCAGGTTTCGAAGCGCGAAATATACGGCGAGTGGGTCGGCCGGAACAAGCCGGAAAGCTGATTTTGGGCGGAAATAAAAAGTATCCCCCATTCCTTGAGAAAGCCTCAAAGAAATAAAGGGGATAAAGGAGATATGAAAAAGGTTAGAATTAACAACTTTGTTGATTCTATTATAACCTATTCTTTTTAATTTGTCATTTCCGAAACGCATTCATTGCAAACAATTTTTCCTTTGAAATAAATGACATTGTCCGCATTGCCGCAAAATATGCAGGCAGGCTCATACTTTTTCAACATGATGCGTTCGCCGTCCACGTAAATTTCAAGCGCGTCCTTTTCACCGATTCCCAAAGTGCGTCTCAGTTCGATCGGGATGACGACACGGCCGAGCTCGTCAACCTTTCTTACGATGCCAGTAGACTTTAACATGAATGTACAATCCCCTCTCTTAAAATTTAACGCCAATTTTCGACAATATTTTCGATTTCCATCATACCAACCTTTCCCAAATAAGTCAATATAAATTTACCCGCTGTAGTATGCCAAATTTTGATAATGAAATAAATGGGAAGCACAGGAGGAAAAGAAAAACCCCGGAAGCTTTGATGGAAAACGGTTTTTAGCCATTTTCTCGATATGTCATCATACATAAAATCCCTTTTTTTGCGGGAGAAAAAAGGCGCGAACCACCGCAAAATAAGCGTGTAAATGATAAAGTTGGGAATAAGCGCAGAACGAATTTTCGACAAAAAATATAAGAGAATGTCGAAAAAAGATGGAAAATGTCGAATTATAGGGAGGGAGTGTTTGTCATGAATCGACGGCTGCAGGAAGAAAAGGTATTTAAAGATCCGGTTCATAAATATATTTATGTTCAGGATGAGACGATTTGGGACCTGATCAATACGAAGGAATTTCAAAGGCTGCGCAGAATCCGCCAATTGGGCACGTCGTTCTATACTTTTCACGGCGCGGAGCACAGCCGGTTTTCCCATTCGCTCGGAGTGTATGAAATTACCCGTAAAATTATATCCCAGTTTGAGCGCCATCATTTTCAAGACTGGCCCGCGGAGGAGAAATTGCTGAGCTTGTGCGCCGCCCTGCTGCACGATATCGGGCACTGGCCGTTCTCCCATTCCTTCGAGCGCGTGTTCCTTCCCCTCCATGAGGAATGGTCGTGTCGAATTGTGTTGGAGAATACGGAAGTGAACCGCGTGCTGGCGGCCGTGTCCGCTGATTTTCCGCAGAAGGTGGCCGAGGTGATCAACCGGACTTACCGGCATGAAATCGTGGTCCGTTTGATCTCGAGCCAGATGGACGCCGACCGGATGGACTACCTGCTGCGGGACGCCTATTTCACCGGAGTCAACTGCGGCACCTTCGATCTGGACCGGATTCTGCGCGTGCTTCGTCCCCACCGGGGCCATATCGTGGTCAAGGAAAGCGGCATGCATTCCGTCGAGGACTATTTGATGTCCCGGTATCAGATGTATTGGCAGGTGTATTTTCATCCGGTGTCGCGCAGCTCGGAAATCATTTTGCGAAAAATTTTTCAGCGGGCGTGTCACCTGTACGAGCAGCGGTTTCCCTTTCGCTTTATGGTCGATCCCCTCCCCCGGTTGCTGTCGGGCCGGCTGACCGTCGAGGATTATTTGCTGCTGGACGAGTCCTTCGTTCAAATGGCGCTGATGCAATGGGTGCAGGAAGACGACGGCATACTGTCCGATTTGTGCGGCCGGTTCATTCACCGCAAATTGTTCAAGTACGTCGCCATGGATCACGGGGATGAGCGGCTCATGGCAAATTTGTGCGCGGCGATGGCCGGCGAAGGAATCGATCCCGAGTACTATATCGAAGTTGATTCTCCCACCGATCTGCCTTATGATGTATATCGACCCGGAACGGCCGAGGAGAGCCGCCCGATTTTGCTGTTGAACGACCGGAATGAGGTCGCGGAAATATCGGAGCAATCGGAGGTGGTCCGCTCCATCAGCGGCATTCGCAGCGGGGCGGATTACCTTTATTTCCCTTCCGATTTGGTTGAACGCGCATGGGCGGCGCTGGATGAACCGTCCCG
>CAYYCV010000005.1:0-16315 GCA_964470405.1 uncultured Caryophanales bacterium | reverse complement strand
CGAAGGAGAGTTGGCTTATGCTGATCGATACCCATGCGCATCTCGACACGGATGTGTATGACGAAGACCGCAAGGATGTGATTCAACGGGCGCTGGATCAGGGAGTGACCCGGATCGTCAACATCGGCTTCAACCGGCAGACGATCCCGTCCACGTTGAAATTGACGGAAGAATACGACTTTATCTATGCGGCCGTCGGCTGGCATCCGCAGGACGCGAACGATCTGCGGGCGGCCGACCTCGACTGGATCGAGGAGCTGTGCCGCAAGGAGAAGGTGGTGGCCATCGGGGAAATCGGGCTGGACTACTATTGGGACAGCGCGTCCAGGGAAGTGCAGTGGAACGTGTTTCGGGAGCAGATTCGGCTGGCTCGAAAATTGGGGATGCCGATCGTGATTCACGACCGCGACGCGCATCAGGACATCCTCCGGCTGCTGAAGGAAGAGAAGGCTTCCGACGTCGGCGGGATCATGCATTGCTTTTCCGGAGATTGGGAGATGGCGCGGGAATGCCTGGCGATGAATTTCTATATTTCGTTCGGCGGCCCGGTGACGTTCAAGAATGCCAAACAACCGAAAGAGGTGCTGGCTCAAGTGCCGCCGGACAAATTGCTGATCGAAACCGACTCGCCGTATTTGACTCCGCACCCGTTTCGGGGCAAGCGAAATGAATCGGGATACGTGCGGTTTGTGGCGGAAGCGGCGGCGGCGATTAAACAGATTCCAATCGAGCAATTAGCTGAAATTACTTCTAGAAATGCTAGAAATATACTTGGAATAAAGTGACATTGGCATCAGAAATGATGCCATCTTTTGATTGGAAGAAAGAGACAGGTTTTAATAATCGAATTTGAGGGAATACAGTAAAATACAACCCTATTTCATCCATTTTCAAAACCAAGGTCCACTTTACAGAAGTTTCGAATCAGCGTAACATACTCCATGAAGAATTCGGCAACCATTCCGAGAAGGCTCTATTGGAGTACTTCCTCATGCCCAAAAATCCAAAAAGAGGATATTTGCTTGGAAAGGCTCATACATTGGTGATAGCCTGGCAAAAGCAAACGTTCCGAACGGCCCCCGATCAACGTATGGCGGGGGATGGAAGGAGGACGATCCATAAATGGGAGAGGTTGATTTCCATGTTTCCCATGAAAGACCATCATCCGGCATGTGTCTTGCGACACGATGGAAGAACGGACAACTGCGCTTGGTTATGGTCAGCGCTTTATCCTCATTCGTTATCATTTCAATTTGCTTATTGCTGCTGCACAGTTTGTCCAAAAAAAGCATTACCCTGGTGTTGAACGGGGTGGAACAGACCGTGGTCACCACGAAATGGGATGTTCAGGATTTGTTGAAACAGCAAGACATTTCGCTTGCGGCGCACGACCGGATCAATGTGCCGCTCGACGACAGATTGAAGCCGGGGGAACGGATCGTCATCGATCAGGCCATACCGGTTCAGGTGCTCGCGGATGGCGAAATCAGCCCGGCATACACGACGGGGCGGACCGTGGCGGCCGCGCTGGCCGATTTGGGGGTGCGGCTCGGCCCGGACGATAAAGTGTATCCGGCCCCGGGCGAAAAGCTGGCGGAGGACGATACCATCCGCGTCGTCAGGGTGGAGAAAGTCATCGAGAATGAAGAGCAGGAGGTTCCGTTCCAGGTTGTGCGTCGGGACGACCCGCAATTGCTGAAAGGCAAGCAGCAGGTGGTGCAGCAAGGCGCCAACGGTCTGAAGCTGGAGAAGGTGCTGAAGATTTACGAGGACGGCGTCCTCACTTCCGTGCGGGTGCTGGACTCGACGGAAACCGAAAGCGTGGATAAAATCGTCGCCTTGGGGACGAAAAAGCCGGTGACAGTGCTGTCCGCTTCATCGCCGGCGGTGGAGAAAGTGAGCAAACAGGGGGTCACTTTCGAGGTAAAACAAATACTGACCAACGTGATTTTATCGGCCTACGATGCCGGACCCGGTTCGACCGGAAAAACCGAGGGCGACCCGCAGTACGGGATGACCTATACCGGCACCGAGGTGATGGAAGGGCGGACGATCGCCGTCGATCCGAGGGTGATTCCGCTCGGATGGTGGGTTTATATCGAAGGCTACGGCTTTCGCCGGGCCGAGGACATCGGCAGCGGCGTGAAGGGCAAATGGGTCGATCTGTACGTGCAGGATCCGAACGTCGCCACCCGCTTCGGCTTGAAGCGCGGCGTCACGGTGTATATCATCGGACCGACCAGGCCGCAAGCCGGCTAGGAGAGACGGAGCAGATGATCAAGGAAATTATCGTCGTGGAAGGGAAAGACGATACGGCGGCGATTCGCCGGGCGATCGACGCGGAAACGATCGAGACCGGCGGCTCGGCCATCGATCGCCGGGTGATCGAGCGCATCCGCCTCGCCCAGGAGCGCCGCGGCGTCATCGTATTGACCGATCCCGACCACGCCGGGGAGCGCATCCGCAAAATCATCTCCGCCCATGTGCCCGGCTGCAAGCACGCTTTTCTGCTTCGCGAGGAGGCGGTCTGCAAAGGCGATATCGGCGTGGAGAACGCGCGGCCGGAAACGATTCGAAAAGCGCTGGAGCAGGTGAAGACGGAGACGAGGGAAAGCGAAGCGGAGATCAGCCGGGAAGATTTGATCGACGCCGGGCTGATCCATCACCCCGCGGCGGCTTCGCGCAGGGAGCAACTGGGCGATATTTTGCGCATTGGGCGTTGCAACGGCAAGCAATTGTACAACAGACTGCGGATGTATCGCATCAGCCGGGAAGAATTTGGTTCGGCGTTAAGCCAACTGAAAGAATGAGGGAAGCTTTCATGCAGTCGGACGGTTTGAAGGGGCAAAGCGTGGCTTCGCCGAGCAAGGCCAGGGAAATCATGGATCGCTACGGTCTGCGTTTAAAGAAAAGCCTGGGTCAAAATTTTTTGATCGATCGCCACATTCTGGATCGGATAACGGCCGCGGCGGAGCTGGACCGCTCCAAAGCGGTGCTGGAGATCGGGCCGGGCATCGGCGCGCTCACCCAGCGGCTGGGCGAAGCCGCGGGCAAAGTGGTGGCGGTGGAAATCGATCAAAGATTGATTTCCATTTTGCATGAGGTGCTTGCGCCGCAGCCGAATGTCACGGTGGTGCATGGAGATATACTGAAAGTCGATCTCCGGCGGCTTTTGCGCGAGCATTTTCCGGATCACGACCGAATCAGCGTGGCGGCCAATTTGCCGTATTACGTGACGACCCCGATTTTGATGAAGCTGCTGGAGGGGTCGTTTCCTTTCGAGCACATTGTGGTGATGATCCAGAAAGAAGTCGCGGAAAGAATCGCGGCCGTGCCCGGGAGCAAAGCGTACGGCAGCCTGAGCGTGGCCGTCCGGTACTACTGCGTTCCCGAAATCGTCGGGACCGTCCCGCGAACGGTGTTCATCCCCCAGCCGAACGTCGATTCGGCAATTATCCGGCTGCGCGGCCGCGCCGAACCGCCGGTGCATGTGCCGGACGAGCCTTTCTTTTTCAAGCTGGTTCAGGCCTCTTTCGCCCAGCGGAGAAAAACGATCTTCAACAACCTGCGCGCCTGCTTTAAAACGGATCATGACCGGCTGGCGGCGCTGCTCGTCCAGTGCGGCATCGACCCCGCAAGGCGCGGGGAAACGTTGTCCCTCCAGGAATTCGCCTCGCTTGCGCACGCGCTGTACCCGCTGCGCCCCGCTTTAAAATAAATTTCACCCTGCACTTCCGTGCCCCCGCTCTGCACCATTTGCCCAGCGCCGCCATAGGATAGACGGTGAAGGGGTGAGTCGATGCGGCAAGGAGATTGGGTAGTCCGTAAATCGTACAACGGGGATGTCGTCTTCAAAATTGAAGCCGTGCAGCGGGATCAGGCCGTATTGAAAGGGGTGGACTACCGGCTGTTGGCGGATTCGCCGCTCGGCGACCTGATGCCGGCGGATCAGGCGTCGCATCGCGGGCCCGAGCCGCCGGTCGCGCCGTTTTCCAAGCCGGCGAAGCCGTCGGAAAAAGGCGTCGAGCTGCCTTTTTTCGATCTTCCGGGGAAGATCCTGCATCTCGACGGCGATCCGTCCTATTTGCGAAAGAGCATGAGCGTTTACGGCCAGTTGAGAATTCCGGCGGAAGGCCATTACGTGCCGGAAATGAGCATGCCCGACGCGCTGTACCAGCTCCTGCCGGGCGTGCAGCCGGATATCGTGGTCATTACCGGCCACGACGGGATATTGAAAAATCGGAAGGAGCACGGCATTCACAGCCTGGACAGCTATAAAAATTCGCGCCACTTCGCCCATACGGTGAAGGTCGCCAGGCAGTATGAAAAAAACCGCGATGTGCTGACGATTATCGCCGGCGCCTGCCAATCGCATTTCGAAGCGCTGCTGCAAGCCGGCGCCAATTTTGCAAGCTCGCCCAAACGGATATTGATCCATGCGCTGGACCCGGTCTACATCGCCGCCAAAGCGTCCTACACCTCGATCAAGGACACGATCAACATTTACGATGTCATCAATCACACGATCAGCGGCATGGGAGGATTGGGCGGAATCGAAACGAGAGGGAGCTACCGAAAAGGCCTTCCCAAGTTGCATCAGAGCTAAAAAACGAACATTTTGTGAACAAATTTATTTATAAATTCATTAAATTCCTGTATAAAATGCGCGAAATGCCGTTGACAATGGGTTTGCAGGACTGTTATAATATTAGACCCGGTTTGACAGACCACCTCTAAATACAGTATAATTTATACTGAAAGAGGTGGTAGTTGACAATGGCTAAGAATGCGTTAGTGGAGATAAAACGCAGCTTGGACGCCCATGTTGGGCGTAAAATTATGTTGAAGGCAAATGGTGGTCGGCGCAAGACCATTGAACGCACCGGAGTGCTGGAAGAAACCTACCCATCTGTTTTCATTGTCAAATTGGACCAGGAGCAGCACGCATTCAAACGGGTTTCCTACAGCTACGCCGACATATTGACCGAATCCGTTGAAGTGACGGTTTGCAACGATGAAGGACAAGTTCGCATCACTTATGTTCAAGTTTAACGTTTTAGTAAACGGCAAGCGCTGGAACACAGCCTTTGCCGTTTATTTTTGTCCATTTTTCGCATACTAACCGTGTGTCCCAAAACACAAGGAGGCGATGCGCAAATGAGCCGCAGGAATCGCAGCATGATGTCGGATCATTTGAAAACAGAGCTGGCCAAGGATCTTGGGTTTTATGAAACCGTCCGACGCGAGGGATGGGGCGGCATTACCACCAAGGATGCCGGAAACATGGTGAAGAGAGCGATTCAAATGGCCGAACAGTCGGCCAAAAAGAACCGGGACTAAATTGCGAAGCGAGGGCGGCTTTTGCCGCTTTTGCTTTCGCTTTCCTTTGGTCCATTTGTTATAGTAGTAGCATGATGAAAATTTACGAGAAGGCTCCGGCCAAAATTAATTTATCCCTGGACGTGCTGCATAAAAGAGCGGACGGGTACCATGAAGTCGAAATGGTCATGACCACCGTCGATCTGGCCGATCGGCTGGAGTTGGAAGAGCTGCCCCGGAACACGATCATCATTTCCAGCCAGGCCGGCTACATTCCGCTTGACGAGAAAAATTTGGCCTTCCAGGCCGCCCAACTGTTGAAGGAACGATACGGCGTGCGCAAAGGCGTATATATTCACCTGGACAAGAAGATTCCGGTGTCGGCCGGGCTGGCCGGCGGCAGCAGCGACGCGGCCGCGGCCTTGAGGGGTCTGAACCGCCTGTGGGGCTTGAACCTGTCCGCCGCGGAGCTTAAAGCGCTGGGCGCCGAGTTGGGCTCGGACGTTCCTTTTTGCGTTGAGGGCGGAACGGCGATCGCGCGGGGCCGCGGAGAGCGGCTGGAGCCGATCGGATCGCCGCCCCCGTGCTGGTTTGTTTTGGCCAAGCCGCCGATCAATGTATCGACCGCGGATATTTACGGGAAATTGCAGGCCGGGGCGATCAAGGATCATCCGCACACGGCCGAGCTGCTGCGCGCCATCCGCCTGCGCAACTACGATTTGCTGTGCCGTTCGCTCGGCAACGTCCTGGAGGAAGTCACGATGAAGCTGCATCCCGAGGTGCGGCATTTGAAGGAAAGCATGATGCGCCAGGGGGCGGAAGGCTGCCTGATGTCGGGGAGCGGACCGACCGTGTTCGGGATGGTGTGGAAAGAATCGAAGGCGATGCGGATTTACAACGGACTGCGCGGCTTTTGCAGGGAGGTGTACGTCGTCCGGCTGTTGACTTGAAAAAACCCGTATAAAAATGATATATTCACAGTATAATATTCGGATTTGGCTGAGGGGGTTTCCATGAAAAAAATGAGAAGAAGCGAAAGATTGGTTGATATGACAAAGTATTTATTGTTTCGTCCTCATCATTTGATTCCTCTGACCACTTTTGCCGAACGTTATCAATCCGCCAAATCCTCGATCAGTGAAGATCTGACGATTATTAAAGAAGTGTTCGAAGCGGAGGGTGTGGGCGAGCTGCAGACGCTGGTGGGCGCCGCGGGCGGCGTGAAATTTATCCCCAAAGTCATTCCATCCGACGCGCTCGATTTCATCAAAGGGATCTGCGCGCAGCTCGAACAGCCCGAACGCATTTTGCCCGGCGGCTATTTATATATGTCGGATATCCTGGGCCGGCCCAACATCGTCAACGAAATCGGCAAAATTTTTGCCTCGATCTTTTCCAGGCGCGACCTGGATGTGGTGATGACCGTCGAGACCAAAGGCATCCCGCTCGCCTACGCCGCGGCGGCGTATTTGAATTTGCCGGTGGTGATCGTCAGGCGCGACAACAGGGTTACCGAAGGCTCGGCGGTCAGCATCAATTACGTGTCCGGCTCGAACAAGCGGATTCAAACGATGACGCTGACCCGGCGCGCCTTGTCGGAAGGAACGAGGGTGCTGATCGTGGATGATTTCATGAGAGCGGGCGGCACGATCCAGGGCATGATGGATCTGCTTCACGAATTTCGCGCCGAGGTGAAGGGCGTCGGGGTGTTTGTGGAATCCGGCGAGGTCGGCGTGGACGAGCATCTGGTGAAGGAGTACGTATCCCTGGCGAAATTGTCGCGGGTCGATTCCAAGTCGAGGCAAATTTCCATTTTGCCCGGAAACTATTTCTACAACAAACCAAGCGAGGAGAATGAATCCCATGGACATTGAATTGATTTCAACCGCGGACGCCCCTGCGGCGATCGGACCTTATTCGCAGGCGGTGCAGGTCGGGCCGTTTCTCTATACGTCGGGGCAGATACCGCTCGATTTGCAAGGCCGGATGGTGGAGGGCGGCATAGAGGAGCAGACGCGCCAGGTGTTTCAAAATTTGCAGGCCGTCCTCGCGGCCGTCGGGGCTACCTTGAACGATGTGGTCAAAGTGACGGTGTACATAAAAAATATGAACGACTTCGCCAAATTGAACGAAATTTATGCGGGCTGCTTCGGAAATCACAAGCCGGCCCGTTCGACGATCGAAGTGGCCCGATTGCCCAAGGATGCGCTTGTGGAGATCGATTTGGTCGTGTTTCGGAATGCCCGGGAAGCTTGAAAAGAGAGAAAATTCCAAAAAAATAAATTTTATTAAAATAAAAAGAAGGAATCTGGAATAATTTGTTGAATATAAAGGCTAGTTGTTTGAATGCAAAAGGTGGTGAACATAAGGTGCAAATTACTGATGTAAGACTCCGCCGAGTCAACTCCGAGGGGAGAATGAAGGCCATTGCTTCAATTACCATCGACAATGAATTCGTCGTGCATGACATTCGTGTCATCGACGGAAACAACGGGATGTTTGTTGCAATGCCTAGCAAAAGGACACCAGACGGTGAGTTTCGCGACATTGCTCATCCTATTTCTTCCGAAACGAGGGAGAAAATACAAGTTGCCGTTTTGGCCGAATACGAACGCGCAGCTACAGAGGAAGAAGCGATTGAAGAAGGAGCCTGATTGTCATGTCCTGATGGAAAAGAGATCCACCGGTTGCCGACCGGGTGGTTCTCTTTTCTTTTTGCCCGAATTAAGATATATTCATTAAAGATAAACCATCCGTCTGGTGGGAGGAGGTTGAAGCTTTTTGCGAGTTTTTGCGGTGGTTTTGGCTGCGGGCCAAGGAACAAGAATGAAATCCGAGAAGCACAAAGTGCTGCATTCCATTTGCGGCAAGCCGCTGCTTGGACATGTTGTCGACGCGCTGGAACAATTGAAGGTCGATCGAACGGTCGTGGTGATCGGCCATCAGGCGGAAGCGGTCCGGGAGGCTTTGGGAGAACGGGCGGAATACGCGGTTCAGCCCGAACAGCGGGGAACGGGGCATGCCGTGCTGCAAGCGAAGGCGCTGCTGGGCGGAGAATCGGGCAATACGATCATCATGTACGGCGATACGCCCCTGCTGACTGTGGGCGCGCTTCAAGATCTGTTGCGTTCTCACAGCGATACGGGCGCAAAGGCGACGATTTTGACGGCCAGGCTGGATCGGCCGGACGGGTACGGCCGGATTGTCCGCGACGGGGAAGGCCGCGTTTCGGCGATCGTGGAGCATAAGGATTGCTCCCCCGAGCAACTGCGCATACATGAGGTCAATACGGGAACGTACTGCATCGATAACCAAACGCTTTTTCAGGCTTTGGAGCAAGTGGGGAACGACAACGCCCAGCACGAATACTATTTGACCGACGTGATCGGCATTATCCAGAAGCGGCATCAACACGTCGAAAGCTTTTGTTTGGCGGACGCTTCGGAGGCGCTGGGAATCAACGATCGCGTCGAATTGGCGCGGGCGGAACAAACGATGCGCGAACGCATTCTCCGGGAGCACATGCTCCAGGGGGTGACCATTATAGATCCGGCTCATACTTACATCGATGCGGGGGTTCGCATCGGCCGGGATACGACCGTTCATCCGGGAACTTTTCTGAGAGGGCGGACCACCGTCGGCGCGCATTGCGTCATCGGTCCGAATACGGAAATCACCGGATCGCAAATCGGCGATCACGCGACCGTGCGCCAGTCGGTGCTGGAAGACGCCAAGGTTGCGGAAAGCGCCGCTGTCGGCCCGTTTGCCTATTTGCGGCCGGGAGCGGATATCGGGAAGAAGGTCAAGATCGGCGACTTCGTGGAAGTGAAGAACGCCCGGATCGGGGAGGGGAGCAAAGTGTCCCATCTCAGCTACGTGGGCGACGCCCGGGTCGGGCAGCACGTCAACATCGGATGCGGGGCCATCACGGTCAATTACGACGGCGTGAACAAGCATTTGACGGAAATCGGGGACGACGCTTTCGTCGGAAGCAACGTCAATCTGATCGCTCCGGTCCGAATCGGCCGCGGCGCGTATGTCGTCGCCGGCTCGACCATTACGCGCAACGTCGACGACAACGATCTGGCGATCGCGCGGGAGCGGCAAACCAACAAGCCCGGTTACGCGTCGGAGATGCGCCGCCGCTTCGGAGCGAAAAAAAAATAGCGCGCCGGCTGCGGGAAGTGCGGTAAAACAGCGGCGCAACAGCTTGGCAGGGGCAGAAGTCAGAACAGGAGGAAATCAGGAGAATGGCATCTTACCGAGACTCTAAATTAAAAGTGTTTACATGCAATTCAAACCGCGAATTGGCCCAGGAGATTGTGGATTGCATCGGCATTCCTCTGGGAGATGCCGACGTATACCGCTTTAGCGACGGGGAAATTCAAATGCGGCTGAATGAAAGCGTGCGGGGCTGCGACGTGTTCGTCATTCAATCCACGTGCGCCCCGGTGAACGAGCATTTGATGGAGCTGTTGATCATGGTGGATGCGCTGAAAAGGGCATCGGCGAAGAGCATCAACGTATTGATGCCGTATTACGGGTATGCCAGGCAAGACCGCAAAGCCAGGTCGAGGGACCCGATCACGGCGAAGCTGGTGGCCAATCTGGTGGAGACCGCCGGGGCGGACCGGGTGATCTCGATGGATTTGCATGCCACGCAGCTTCAAGGCTTTTTCGATATTCCGGTGGATCACCTGATCGGCATACCGATCCTGGGCCAATATTACAAATCCCTGCAGCTTGAAAATGTCGTCGTCGTTTCGCCGGACCACGGCGGCGTGGTGCGGGCCCGTAAATTGGCCGACTATTTGTCGAGCCCTCTGGCGATTATCGACAAGCGCCGGCCCGAGCCGAACGTCAGCGAAGTGATGAATATTATCGGCGATGTCAAAGGAAAAACCGCCATTCTGATCGACGATATCATCGATACGGCCGGCACCATCGTTCTGGCGGCGAACGCCCTGCTAAAAGAAAAGGCCCTGGCCGTTTATGCCTGCTGCACCCATCCGGTGCTGTCCGGTCCGGCAATTGAACGGCTGGCCCAATCTGCGATTTGCGAAACGGTGGTAACCAATACGATCCCGCTGAAAATTTCTGCCGCGGAGTCGAGAATCAAGGTGTTGTCGGTCGCTCCCCTCATGGCGGAAGCGATCATTCGCGTTCATGAGGAATTGTCGATCAGCAAACTGTTTGAGGATTAGTAGCCCGGTCTGGAGATGAACGTGTACAGCTCGCGGTTGTAGAACGTATTGTTGACTTTGATGTAGTCCGGCGATATCTTCTCGATGAATCCGATGTCGTCATGCATCTTTTCATAGTAGATTTGAATCGGCACTTCATGCAGGATATGATCCTGAAAGTGCCTGTCCCTGGTTAATTCCTGACCGTTTACATACATCAGGCGGTTGCCCCCTTTCGACCATTTTACACAAATCGATATTTTTTGCTAATAGTATAGACAATCGAGGCCTAAAATTCGTTGCAATTTTCCAAATTTTTTAGTGAAAAGGCGGGAAGGATACCGATGAAATGGATGGTCGGCCTGGGCAATCCCGGCTCCCAGTACAGCAAAACACGGCATAATGCGGGCTTTTTGGCGATCGATCATTTTGCCCAAAAGCAGGGCATTCGCCTGAAGCCGGGCAAGTTCAAGGCCGAGATCGGCGAAGGGGCCGTTCGCGGAGAGAAGGTTTTTCTGATCAAGCCGCTGACCTATATGAACTTGTCCGGGGATGCGCTGCGGGCGTTTATGGATTTCTATAAAGCGGGGGCGGAGGATCTGATTGTGATTTATGACGACCTCGACACCGCGTTCGGGAAAATTCGGCTTCGTTACCAAGGCAGCTCCGGGGGACATAACGGCATCAAATCGATCATCCAGCACTTGGGCACGGAGAAGTTCAACCGGGTTCGGATCGGGATTTCGCGGCCCGAGCCGGGAATGGATATCGTCGATTACGTGCTGTCCCATTTTCCCAAATCCCAGGAGAGGGTGCTGCAGGACGTGCTGGAGCACACCTCGGAGGCGTTGGAAGACGCGCTGGACCAACCGTTCGACAAAGTGATGGCGAAATATAATCAGGCGTGAATCCGAGTCCGATCCGCGACTAATTTTCGTGCAAGCGGGACATACTGACAGGTATATGACAGCTTCAGGAGGCATAAGAATGTCAGTAAAATATGTTTGCCGCTATTGCCGCAGCCTGATTGGGGAAATCCCCGGAGACGGGATCAGCGAGCTTCAACTGGGCTTTCATTTCTTGACCCCGGCCGAGCGTAGGGATATAATATCGTATAACCGTGAAGGAGATGTCACGGTTACCGTGTTGTGCGATTATTGTCAGGAGGCGCTGGATCAAAATCCGGAGCTGTGCCTGACGCATCCGATACAGTAGCCGTTCGCGATCGCGACGGACATTCAGCCTTGGCAAGCTCGCTGAGGCTTCTTTTGAATTGCATGCAATAAAGGGCTGGATCTTGTTGGTGCGCTTGAGAGGAGAGTTGTTGGTTTCATGAACAAATTGCTACAGGCTTTCGCTGAGGACCAAGATGTTCAAACCATTCTGGGCGGCGTCCGCGCAGGAATGAAGCAGCAGATGATATCCGGCCTGACCGGTTCGGCCCGGCAAATGCTGATCGCGGCGCTGCGGCGAGAATTGAATCAGCCGCTGTTTATTGCCACGCATAATATGTTTGCCGCGCAAAAAATCGTTGAAGATTTGAAGGAATGCCTCGATGAAGAAGTGCTGCTCTATCCGGCCAACGAACTGATGATGACGGAGGCCGCCATTTCCAGCCCGGAAACCCTGTCGCAGCGCATTGAAGTGCTGTCCCGCTTGTCGCAAGGATTTCGCGGCATTGTGGTGGCCCCTTACGCCGGCGTGAGAAGGTTCATTCCCGAGCGCGCCGTGTTTGAGAAAGCGCAAATTCAAGTGCGCGTCGGGGATTCGCTCCCCATGGAAAGCTTCCTGCAGCAGATGAGCCGGATCGGTTATGAGCGCGTCGAACGGGTGGAGGTCAAAGGCGAGCTCAGCGTGCGCGGCGGCATCGTGGACTTTTATCCGTTGACGGAATCCACCGCTTACCGAATGGAATGGTTCGATGACGAGATCGATTCCATCCGTTCCTTTGATCCGAGCGATCAGCGTTCCATCGCCAAATTGAACGAGCTGCGCATTACGCCCTGCAAGGAGATCATCGCCACGGAAAGGCGGTTTCACAACGCCGCCCAGCACGCTTACGAGCGGCTGGAGGAGCAGTTGGCGAGGATGTCGGATCGCACGGTTAAGGACGCGCTGTCGAAATCGATCGGCAGAGACATTGAGCAACTAAGGGAATGCATCCATTTCCCCGGAATTTATCAATACATTTCGCTGCTTTACCCGGAACGGCATACGCTGATGGATTATCTTCCTTCCGACGCGGTCCTGATCATGGATGAGCCGATTCGCTTGATCGAGACGGCCAAGCAGTTGGAGCGGGACGAAGCGGAAACGCTCACGCAATTGCTGCAGGAGGGGCGGTCGCTCCCCGCGCTGGTTTTGTCCAAAAGCTACGATTCGCTGTTTCTCCATACGTCGGTTCCCATCCTTTACCTCTCGGTGTTTTTACGGCAAATTCCGCAAACCCAGCCGCAAAATATCGTCAATTTCATGTGCCGGGCGATGCAGAATTTCCATGGGCAGATGAATGTGCTCAAATCGGAGATGGAGCGTTGGCAGAAGCAGGATGCCCACGTTGTCATTCTGGCCGGCGGCGAGGAGCGGATGGAGCGGATTCGGCGGATTTTGGAAGATTACCATATTCCCGTGCCGCGGATCGTCAACGGCAATTTGCAATCGGGGTTCGAGCTGCCCTCGATTCGCCTGGTCGTCATTACCGAGGGGGAGATGTTCACCTCCCGGCAAAGAAAAGCGCGAAAAGCCGACCGGAAAATGGAAAATGCCGAACGAATCAAGAGCTATCAGGAGTTGAAAGCGGGAGACTACGTCGTCCATGTCAATCACGGGATCGGAAAATACGTCGGCATCGGCACGCTGGAGATCAACGGCATCCACAAGGATTACCTGCATATTATGTATGCGGGCGGCGACAGGCTGTCCGTGCCGATCGAGCAGATCGACATGGTTCAGAAATACGTCGGCGGGGAAGATAAAGAGCCGCGGCTGTATAAGCTGGGCGGGGGAGAATGGTCGAGGGTCACGCGCAAGGTCCGCTCCTCCGTCAAGGACATTGCGGACGACCTGATCAAGCTTTACGCCGAACGCCAGTCCACGCCCGGCTTTCGCTTCAACCAGGACACGTCGTATCAGAAGGAATTTGAAAGCATGTTCGCCTACGAGGAAACGCCGGATCAACTCCGGGCCGTGGAGGAAATCAAACGCGATATGGAGAAGCCCTTTCCGATGGACCGGCTGCTTTGCGGGGATGTCGGTTACGGCAAAACGGAGGTGGCGATCCGCGCCGCGTTCAAGGCGGCGATCGAAGGCAAGCAGGTGGCGGTGCTGGTGCCTACGACGATCCTGGCGCAGCAGCACTATGAAACCTTTCGCGAGCGTTTTTCCGGCTATCCGATCGAAATTCAGGTGTTGAGCCGCTTTCGCTCGAAGAAAGCGCAGAATGAAACGGTCAAGTCGATCAAGAAGGGAACTGTGGATATCGTGATCGGCACGCATCGCATCCTTTCCGCGGATATCCAGTTCAAGGATTTGGGCTTGCTGATTGTGGATGAGGAACAGCGGTTCGGCGTGTCGCACAAGGAAAAATTGAAGCGGCTGAAAGCCAATGTCGACGTGCTGACGCTGACCGCCACCCCGATTCCCCGGACGCTGCACATGTCGATGCTGGGCGTACGGGATTTGTCCGTGATCGAAACCCCGCCGGAAAATCGCTTCCCGGTGCAGACCTATGTGGTGGAGCACAGCAACACCTTGATCCGGGAGGCGATCGAGCGGGAGCTGGCGCGCAACGGGCAGATTTACTATCTGTACAATCGCGTTCAAGGCATCCAGCAGATGGCCGAGCAAATTTCCGCCCTGGTTCCCGATGCGAGAGTGGCGGTGGGCCATGGGCAAATGTCGGAACAGGAGCTGGAAAAGACGATTCTCGATTTTTTGGACGGGGAGTACGATGTGCTGGTCAGCACCACGATTATCGAGACCGGGGTCGATATACCCAATGTCAACACCTTGATCGTTCACGATGCAGACAAGATGGGGCTTTCCCAGCTCTATCAGCTTCGCGGCAGGGTGGGCCGATCCAATAGAATCGCTTACGCTTACTTTACCTATCAGCGGGACAAGGTGCTGTCCGAAGTGTCGGAGAAAAGGCTGCAAGCCATCAAGGAGTTCACCGAATTGGGGTCGGGGTTCAAAATCGCCATGCGCGATTTGTCCATCCGCGGGGCGGGGAATCTGCTGGGGGCGGAACAGCATGGATTTATCGCTTCCGTCGGGTTCGATCTGTACTCGCAGATGCTCGCGGAGGAAATTTCCAAGCGGAAGGCGGAAATGGGCGATGGCGCGGCCGCGGCGGCGACGGACATCCAGACGCAGATCGAATTGAATCTTGACGCCTATTTACCATCCGACTATATTTATGATAGTATTCAGAAGATCGAGGTGTACAAGAAAGCCGCCAATATTCGGACTTTGGACGAGGCGGAGGATCTGCGCGAAGAGCTGGTCGATCGGTTCGGCGACTTGCCGCCTGCGGTCGCGCATCTGCTTGCCGTGGCGCGCTTGAAGGTTTACGGAAGCTTGTACGCCGTGGATGCGATCATCCAGAAGGGTGACGATTTCCACATTCAAATCAATGACAGCCAGAACAGCAATATCGACGGCCAAAAATTGTTTGAGCTTGGTTCCAGGTTCGAGGGAAGGGTGCGACTGTCCGGCGGCCCCAAAGTCGGGATGGTGATCAAGGGCAAAGGATTGACCGCCGACCAGGCCATCGGGCTTCTGGAATCGTTTTTTCAAAATTATCAGGATGCTGTTAAATCGAAGGGAGTATTATTGGATGTTGCAAAGTAAACGTAAACAGCACCGGCGCGGCTGGTTCTACATTTTGCCGGTGATCTTGGTTTTGGCGCTCGTTTTGAGCGGATGCCGCAGCGGAGACGACAGCGGCAAGGGAAACGGCGGCGACAGCTCCGCCAAGGTGATCGCGACGTATCAGGGCGGGGAAGTGACGGATAAGCAGTTGAACGGTTTTCTGGGCGCGTATAAGTTCTTTAATCCCTCCCCCTATTATGGGCAAATGGAAGCGGATCCCCAATTTCAGGAAACGATGCTGAAGCAAATGATCGCCTTTCATTACTTGGCCGGCAAGGCGAGCGATCAAGCGATCAAGGAAGCCGACGAGCAGGGCCAACAACAGATTGATGCGATTCAACAATCCATCGGGGACAATGCCGATCAGAAAGCGCAATACGAGAGCATCTTGAAGGAGAGCAACATCCAGGAGTCCGACTTGAAAGACTTTATCGCGCTGCGGTCCAAGGTCATTTCCGTGCTCGACAGCAACTTTTCGGACGACGATATCAAGAAGCATTACGACGAAGCGATCCAGGCCGACCCGTACGCTTATATTGAAATCGCCACGGTGCGCCATATTTTGGTCGCGTTGAACGATCCGGAGAACAAGCCTCTTCGCACCAAGGAAGAAGCGCTGGTCCGGGCCAAGGATGTGCAGGCCAAGCTGAAAGCGGGCGGGGATTGGACCGAACTGGCCAAGGAATATTCCGATGACGGCGGCTCCAAGGACAACGGCGGCGAATATAAGGACGCCAATGTCAATCAATGGGTGGAGCAATTCAGGAAAGCGGCGTTGGAATTGCCGATCAACCAAATCAGCGATCCGGTCGAAACGGAATATGGATACCATGTCATGCAGGTAGAGCAGCGCGAATCGAACAAGTTTGAGGAGATTAAGGATAAGTTGCAAGGGGAAATGGCGGGCCAATACTTCTCCGATTTCATGGATAAGGATTTGC
>CAYYCV010000004.1:58108-67530 GCA_964470405.1 uncultured Caryophanales bacterium | reverse complement strand
CGCTAAAATAATAAACAGGCTCCCTCCATCCGCCGCGCCGATCAAACCGATAAACAAATGAACCAGAAAAGCCGCGGTCAGGATCAGGGCCATCCCGACTTTCGACTCCGCCGCCGGATGCTTGCTCCGGTAGATCATCCTCATCTGATCGCTCAGTTTGGCAGACCATAGCGGGGCCCGGCGCATCACCGAAAAAAGGTCCATGACGTAGAGCGCTGCCGGCGCGATGCCCGCATATTTGAACGGCTGTCCATGCCGAGCGATAAACGCCTTGTACCTTCCCGCCATTTTCAGATGCAGCACGCCGAACAACACCGCTTCAACCGCCCAAATTTCCAATGCAACATTCACGGTTTACACCTTCATATCCATGATTCGTTTTGAAATAAAATAACAAAGGCCGAACATCAGCAAACACAGCGTCATGATCACCCGTCCGACTCCGCTGTACATGGGGGCCATGTAATCCCCCGAAGAAACGCTCAGGAAAGCGATAATGACGATTGGGACCAGGGCCATCAATTTCGATTCAAATCGTTTCTGGGCAATCATGACGGAAATCTCCTGATCGATTTCAATCTTTTCGCTGATGATGCCGGAGGTTCTCCGAATCACCTGCACCACATTGCCGCCCGTCCGTTTGCAGGTTGTCAGTACTTCGGCGAAATGGAGAATATCCTCCACATCGGCCCTTCCGGCAAATTCCATAAATGCCGCTTCGACGGATTTTCCATTCGCCACCTGGCGGTTGATCCATTCCAGCTCTTTGATCATATGGGTGCTCGGGTCGGCATAGAGCAGCTTCATGTCCTCGACGGTATCGCGAAAACCGTTCTCCAGCGATTTTCCCGCGCCAAGCGAAGTGGACAAGGAATACATCGCATGCTTGAATTGAAGCGTCAGCTCCCTTTTTCGCCTCTCCCGCAACGAAGCCGCCCGCCATTTCAAAAACATCGGAGCAAACAGCGACAGCCCGACTGCGGCCCAAACTTGTTTGTAGAAAATGCAGCCGATGCCGAGCAGCATGGCGGCGGACACGGCCAGGCAACCCGCCTTTTGCCGCCATGACAGCCTGTACACAGCATAATCCGTCAATTCAATCCCCCTATCCAAAAGCTTTTAATTTCGCGATTCGACGCATCGGTTGGCCTGTCCGCATCAGTTTCCCGCCGCCGGCGCCGCCGTGATCCCCATCATGATCCTTCCATATAAACAGCGGATTTAATTGAACCTCGCCGCGATCCAATCCGACCACTTCGCTGATTTCCGTCACCCTTCTTCTTCTGTCCCTGAACCGGTTAAGGTGAACCATGACATCAATCGCCGATCCGATCTGTTTGCGAACCATCTCCAGCGGCAATTCCGCCCCGCTCAACACCATCGTTTCCAAGCGGCTGAGCATATCCGCCGCCGTATTGCTGTGCCCGGTTGAAAGCGAAGCGTATACTATAAATTGATATAAAAAAGAAACTCGAAGGAAGGATAATTTCCTTTGGGTTTCTTTTATTGATGCTCGACTACTTAGCGCTAGTTGCAATCTCAATGCACTTTTCTCGTAGATCATATAACCTTTGTTCGTAATTATTATTGTATTTGATATTGATTACTGGTTCCTTCTTACCAATTAAATTCTTTTTGATTGTTTCAAGATCATCTCCATTATTGACAACCCAGTTTACTCTTAAATTTTCATTGATCCATTTAATTATCGAGTCCGTGTCCTGCTTTGTAAATTTATAATTTTCTTGGTTGGACTTTCCGATCAGCGATCCGGGTGATGGAACAAATCCAAGCACGGCTCCGATACTTCTGAAAAATGTTGAGGCTGACTTGTGTTTTAAGTCTTCTCGAAATAAACGTTCATATAAACTTCTATCGGATTTTCCAATATAAATTAAATTAGTCTTCTGATTTTTTAAACGTGTGCTGAAAGGCTCTGGTATTTGATGTCTGTCCGAAATGAATATCGAGTATATTCCAGGCAAATCAGGAATTGAATTTTCAGCTATAGCTACCGGTTTTGAATTCGAGAATTTCAAAAGCTCATTTGAGTTAATCAAATTTATGTTAACTCCCCTTACTCTAGATTGCCATAAAGGCTTTATGATAATATATTCGTAGCCTTTAGCGAGTATAACCCTCTAAGTTGTTTTTGAAAAAACCCCCTCTCCGCTACCGCAGATGAAGGGTTTAAGGAGTGATCTTCTCTTGATGGAAAAGAATTACGTTTTGAAAAATCCTGCCGACTTCGATAACGCCATCTTATTCCAAACACCCGTTCAAGTATGGCAGAACGGAGAAATAATCGAATACGGTGGCATCATTGAAGAACATGGTATAGGTTCAGTCAAAATCCAAGGAAATTATTATTTGAAGTCCACTTGCGAATTTCGTGTTAGGTGAAAATAACCCGCCTCCCCCTCCACGATGAAAATCCCTCTCTTTCCGAACATCCAAATAATTCTTGTTGAAATGCGAATATTTGTTCGGTATTATGATTATACTCAGTACACGAACGTAAATTCGTATCGAGGTGTTCTTTATGCAGCGTGTAATCATGCTGGCCGATTGCCAAAGCTTTTATGCGTCGGTTGAAAAGGCTGCCCATCCTGAATATCGGAATCTCCCTGTTGCTGTTGCTGGAGATCCAGACCGCCGAAGCGGTATCATTTTGGCCGCATGTCCACTCGCAAAAGCCAGAGGCGTAACGACAGCCGAACGGCTTGGCGAGGCCATGGCAAAGTGCCCAGAACTGATCGTCGTCAAACCGCGCATGCAGACCTACATCACCGTGTCGCTGTTGATTTCTGAGATTTTTGAATCATTTACAGACTTAGTGGAGCCCTTTAGCATAGACGAACAGTTCTTAGATGTTACTGGTAGTTTAGGATATTTCGGTGAGCCGGAAGAAATTGCGCGGCAAATCCAAAACAGAATTCTTCTGAGTACCGGGGTATGGGCACGCATCGGAATCAGCTCTACAAAAATTTTGGCAAAGATGGCGTGTGACAATTTTGCTAAAACGAATACCGAAGGAATCTTTAGCTTACCCAAATCTCAAGTGGAATACGTCTTATGGCCCTTGACGGTGAACAAAATGTTCGGTGTTGGCTCTCGGATGACAGAGCATCTGACTCGGATGGGCCTCCGCACTATTGGTGATATAGGGCGACTTTCATTGAGCGATTTCAAGCGAAGACTGAGTAATCGAATGGGCCGCAACAGCGACATTACCGCCGAATTATTGTGGCAAACCGCCCGAGGAGAAGACCCCAGTCTTGTATGCCCAGCTACTTTCCACTTAGATCAGAAGGTTATCGGACACCAAATGACCCTTCCACGCGATTACGGATCCAAGGAAGACATTGATGTCATACTCCTTGAACTTTCGGAGGAGGTGTGCCGACGTTGCCGCTCGAAGAGGTATATGGGGCGCGTTGTATCGGCTGGCGCACAGGGGGCAGATTTCGACCAACCAACAGGATTTTTCCGGCAAGCCACCCTTCCGGATGCGACGGATATTACGTGGGAGGTATACCAGGCTGCCCGTAAAGTATTTTTCAATCACTGGAACGGCCTGCCAGTGCGTAAGATCGGAGTAGCAATCTCTGGTTTGTCGTCAGCAGATCATTATCAACTCACATTGTTTGGTGACCGCGAAAGACAACGAGAAATAGCTCAAGTTATCGATCAAATCAAGGATCGGTTTGGTGGAAGTGCCATTCTTCGTGCATCCTCGTTACTGACAGCTGGCCAGGCGTTGGAGCGAGCATCTAAGATTGGAGGACACAACAAATGAGCAAAAAATTAAATGGGAATGGACGTTGGGAGTCAAGCCGAATGATATTGCCTGAGCATCGGGCGCAATTTATAGAACAGCACAGAACAAAAGATAACACTTTGAACCCGAGAGTTCCAACGAAAGAGGAGCTTGAGTTGATTCGTTCCTCTGTCATACTGCCCATGATCCTCTCCATCGCAGAAAAGAATCGGCAACAAGTCGAGCGGTCAGAATATACATTCAAACCGTTATTTCATAAAGCCATATTGATTTTTATAAATGCGGTAAGCCATGAGCTGACCAGGGTTAAACGAGAATTGAAACGTCATAACATCAAAGTCTTCGAGGATGAACAAATTGATCTTGTCTTGTATTTCCGTTTCATATGCCGCGGGTATGAAGAACGATTTGGCATGGTTCGTGAGATCGTACGTGCTGAAATTTCTACGCGAATCACTCAGTATATACGCAAGATTTTTCAAGACATCTCGTCGAATTAGGAATCGAACATCTCGTTGATAATTTTATTCAAAAAACTCATGTTTTGGAATTCCAAAACCTTTCCACCCAATTGCAAAACGGAAAATGCTTTCCGATTTGTAGAAAACAACTTCTTTATCTTTAAATGCATTTTTAATTCGTTTCATTTCCGATTCTAGTTCGTCTTCGCCGTTAATTTTATATATCCCATAAACAATCTTTTTAACTTCGGATTTATTAATCGCGTCAATAATGTGCCTGTCCGTCTGCCTATCAAGATTATGCCCAAATACTGTTAGAGACCCTTTAATTGCTTGTAACCTATCATAACAAAATTTTAAATATGGGCTCGACTCGATTGCTTTTCGCTTTAATTCCCACTTTCCTTCAGATACAAACAATGGTATAAATCCCTTATCCATATTTTTTCTCAGGGCATCAAGTAAATTATCAGATTTTTTTTGTGTGATTTTCTTAGTAATTCCATCTTCTTCATACAAATGAAGCGCACCATGCAAATAATGAATCGTTTTAAAGGTTTTTGCCTCGAAATTTCGCGAAAAATATAGACCACTTATTATATTTTCAGTATCGAGATTAAAAGAATCTCCGAATCGTTCCTTACATTGTTCATCATTAAGAGATAAAATTATCCGATACGGCAATAGGTCGTAATTGGTTGTAAAGATTTTAATTGCTTTTCTAAAAAGTAATTTGGCGGCATCTTTTCGATACTCGCTAATCTCTGATAGATCATTATGTATTTCCCCTACTGTTTCAATAAGTGAAATTTTAATCCTTTCATAGTTTCTAATATGATTATCCTTAATATTATAGAAACTGTTCACTGCGATCGTATCATTTAATATCTTTAAGCAAGTTTCAAAATTACTTGTTTTCAACATCTCGAACAATTTCATATCCTGTGGAAGCAATCCTTCACACTGATTAAGTAAAGATTTATATTCAAATTTTTTTGACAGCCAAATTGAAAAACCGTTGCCTATAAGTAGATTTTCCAATAACTCATCTGGTTTCTCCAATTCCGAAAAGTCTGGAATCACTATAGCACGCTCCCTAAATCGCATTTTAACAAAAGGAAATATCCACCAATACAATTGATTTTCAGGCTTTATCTACACACCAATTTTTGTAACACCATAATGTAAAAACAAATAGACCGTGATTCCTAACCCCAAAATCTCAACTATTCTTTGTACCACTCTAGGGGCATTAATGATTCGAGACAAAATTATGACAATCAAAATAGGCAAAAAGAAATATAGGGTTACCGCCATAGCGAAACTCCATATCGATTGAATAAAAGCCTCCGTCACTCGACACCCCCCTTTATACTTCATAATTCGACATAAGGAAGGGATTTCCTTTTTTTATTTCCGGTATGGCCTGCTCTACGAAAACAAATAAAAAAGACGTCGCCACTCCCGAGGACGTGGCGACGTTCTATAAATTCCATGAAAACTACGACACACGTTTTTCCAACCCTAATTCATCGTAAACGGTGCGAAAACTTTTCCCTCCCAACCTGGGGTGGCCGATGATTTCCTCTGTCGTGACCCATGCGCTAAGCATATCAGGATGTAGCTTTCCGAGCGTGTACAATTCCTCGTCCGATGCGAAGGGGCATCCAGAGCAAGCCACACGACGGACATGATGGTATACTGGATTGTATGGCGCGTGCATCCAAAAGAGGAACTCCCAAATGTCGATGATGCTCCATTCGATGACGGGGCGGGCTGTGACGCGCATGAGTAGCTCATCGCGTGTGGGTTCAACGGGAAGATTGGATCGGCCCATTCCTTCCATATGACGTTCTCCGCTTATTAGTAGCGGAGCTGGACCTCGAACACTGATTAACTCCCCTTGCTTCTCATGCGTTGGACGAAAACGAGCAGGCTTACCATCCTTACGGACCTGATCAAATCCTTTTTCATCCAAATGATCCCTCATCGGCAGCATTTTCAAATTTTTCGTGCAATGACGTCTGCCGGCAATCGGCCAACATGGAATTTTTTCTTCAAGAAGTTTGTGTATGCCTATCGAATTCAAGTGACGAAAATCAACGATTCCGGCCCACTTCATAAAACGAGGAATGAATTCGTAGGTCTCCGGCCATTCGTCTTTCGTGTCCGCAAACATGGTGAAGATTCGATTTTTCGGATACTTGATCCGGGATAAAATGGTTATAGTTTTTGACTCCTTGCCGCCGCTGAAACAGATGCCGACTTGTTGATTTGGCTGAAGGTCGGGGAGGCCGGTTAAGCTGGAGAAGATTTTTTCCGCGAGTTCAACACGCATCTTTCCCTCCAAAACCGCCGCTTCGATACGCTTACGCCAATCATCAAACGACAACTCCGGCAAACGATCCGATGGCCGGTATCCATCCGGAACTTGAAAATGAAAATTTAAATCTCTATCAAAAAGCTTTGGCTCCACAACAATCAGTTCTCCATCAACGATGTTGAATGAAGCTTGATGGCGCAAATCAATCCCTCCTTTATTAAGAAGCGGCCTACCCCAATGAGATAAGCCGCTGTCTTCATTTTTTTTCATCATTTGATTACTTTGAATGCATGTAGGGAATAACACCAGCTTTCCGTTCCTCGGCCAATTTAATAAATTTTCGCTTGATCCAATCAAACCAAACAGAGTGCGGCTGATCGACAGGTATCCAGCTTACAGCGTTTTTCCGATATTCCCTAATTTCCCCGCTGGCGATTGCTCTGACCAAGTAAAACCATTTAGGATCATATAGGATCGACAGTTTATCGGCCCAGCACAGTTTACTTGGGGGCTGGTCGCAGAGACGGGCATAATGACGGCTGTGGTACAATACCAGATCGCCATATTCATCGCCAAGAAGCATCCGCGCTATTCGCGCACCAACTTCGGGATGGCGCCGCCCCTCCTCTCCATCCATATTTGATGAGGACCAGTATCCCCAATCGTGAATGAATATGCATATGGTTTCTCGCCATGTCGGCCAACCGTATAGGCTATACCAGGCTAACCATACCGTGATTGGATGCCAAAGAAAATGATGAACGCCGAAGAGAATACTTCGGCGTCCTACTGGAAAAAGATTTTTCATTTGCTACCTCTTTTCTTTTTGAATTTTCCGATGCCAATTCAAGAGCGTGGCTGCCGTGCTGATTGTGTGATGTTTGGCTTTCTTGACATCACCGGAAATATGGGCGAATGCAGCTTTTTGCGCCAAATATCCAATCAACCAAAACCAATCCAAAGGATTCTTTTGCTGATCGTATTCGCCCCATCTCCCTTGTTGGTGAGCTGCCTCAAACGGGACTGCTTTCATCCAATCCTCAGTTTCGGGTGTGTCGATAAGACACTTCAAGCGCCCAATCTCTTTCTTCAATGCCTCGATTTCGTTTCTTAATTTCTTATTTTCATCTTCGACTAAGCATAATTCTGTGACATGTTCGTTATGCGACGCGCGCTCCTCAGCATATTCTTCCTCCAACGGAATATGGACAGCTTCGCAATCTACACACATCAAGGCCGTTTCAAACCCTTCTTCACCTTCCAAATACTCTCCAATTTCAAGTGTTTTTCCGCAATGCGGACATTTCATTTCACCTACCATTTCAATTGGACAAGATTCTTGATCGTTATTGGGGTTATCCACAAGGCCAAGAAGATAGTCTGAGGATACCTTGAAGAAATTAGCTATTTTTTTTAGCATTTCATTGTCGGGACTGGCTATACCGTTTTCCCAGGCGTTATACCTTGCACGTTTTATTCCCAGTTCAGCCGCTAGTCGCTCTTGAGTCAAATGTTTTGCATTACGTAAAGAAGTTATTCGTTCCCCTATATTCACTGGTTTAGCCTCCTTACATCAATTTAAAACAAAAAATATTGGGGGATGATCATTCATCCCCACGTTTGTTTTAGTATAATCATTTCACACTTACCCGCTCCGAAAATACTTGATCTTTATTGAATCCCCTGCGCTCTCAGTTTCCGTTTTGCTGCAACTTTTACTGTGTCTTTAATCTTCGATACGGAGATAAAGTCCTCAATGTCTTCTATCAATTCCTCCAGGCTCGTGGCGGAATCCTTTATTTCTTCAAAGCTATACACAAACTCGTCCAACCGGTTGTTGTATTCTTCCCAAAGTTCCAGGCGCTCCGCAAAGCTTTCAGGGATAATGTCGCATGTCTCCGATACTTCATCACGCAACTCGTCCAATTCGTTGTATGTGTCTTCTATTTTGCTAAGTTCTTCATAAATGTGGCTTCGCGCGCTACTTTGCAAAATTTCGCGCGCTACTTTGCAAAAATCCGTATTTTTGTACGAAAAACGGTTGCTTTAACGTGCTGTTAAACTTTCATTAACCCCCTTTTAAAACGGATTCTGTGAATTCACTCCATGCTCTCAGCGCCCGTTTTGCTGCAACTTTTACTGCGTCTTCAATCTTCGATAGCTCCGCCCGATGTTCATGAAAGCAAACCCTATCTGTTCGTTTTCCGTGCCAATCCCAACGTTCAAACCATATACTGTATCCGTGTTTGTCACCCCATCCCATATCAGTGATCCGATCCTCTGAATTCCATCCCAATTCCGCCATTTCTATTCTGATTTGATAGGCGGAGAGATTGTTGATGAAATTCATTTCTTCGGATAAGTCTTCCCTTTCTCCCATTAAAAATCCTCCTAAATCAAGATAAAGGTAGGATTGTCCCGCCAGCGGATGCCAGCGGGAACATCGGTGTCACTTCTTCGCGGTAGCTCCCTTCCCATCAGCATACCCCTCTGCCAACATATAAACAACTGCGGTGCCCACCGCTCCGATCAGACCAACGATTTTCGTCGTCTCATCCTCCCCGGCTCCGAATAAAACCATTGTGCTGGTTGCAACGCCGGCGATCAACGCCCAAAACTTGCGGCTTCCGATTTTCCTTTTCCAATTCATATTCTAGTTTGCCCCTTTCAAATAGGTGATCGTGTCGGCAATAACGGAGGCCAGCTCCTCACGGGTAACCGGCTGTCCTGGCCGAAACGTTCCATCCGTATATCCGCTCATAATTTTTGCGTCGATTATCTTCGCAATCGCCGGCGCGCTCCATCGACCCGCTTCCACATCAGGGAATAACGGCTCCGGCTTCAAGCCGTGGGTATT